>JBJKSF010000141.1:0-14025 GCA_046704285.1 Longimicrobiales bacterium
CGGTGCCGGTCATGCCGGCCAGCTTGTCGTACATCCGGAAGTAGTTCTGGATGGTGATGGTGGCCATGGTCTGCGTCTCGCCCTGCACCTGGACGCCTTCCTTGGCCTCCACCGCCTGGTGGAGCCCGTCGCTCCACCGCCGCCCGTGCATCTGCCGGCCCGTGAACTCGTCGACGATGACGATCTCGCCGTCCTCGCCCACGATGTACTTCTCGTCCTTCTGGAAGAGCGTGTACGCCTTGAGGAGCTGGTGGATGACGTGGATCTTCTCGCTCTTCGCCGCATACTCGGCCTCGAGCGCCTGCACCCGCTCCTGCCGCTCGTCCACGGAGAGCGTCTCGTCCTTCTCGAGCCGCCCGAGCTCGTCGGACAGGTCGGGCACGACGAACGCCTCGGGGTCGCCCGGGCTCAGCTCGTCGAGCCCGCGGTCTGAGAGCTGGACCTGATTGCCCTTCTCGTCCATGGAGAAGTAGAGCATCTCGTCGACCTGGAAGAGCCGCTTCTCCCGCATGAACTCGCCCTCGACCTTGTTCACGAGGTTCTGCAGGCTCGGATCCTCCGCGAACATCTTGAGGAGCTGCTTGTGCCTCGGCATGCCGCGCTTCACGGCCAGCATCTTCTCCCCGGCCTGGAACTGCTCGTCCTCCTTCTCCAGGTGCTTCTGGGCGTCGGCCACCAGCTCGTTCGTGATGCGGAGCTGCTTCTTGTAGAGGCTCTCCACGAACGGCTTGTACTGGACGAACGGGGTCGACGTGTCGCGCCCCACGGGGCCCGAGATGATGAGCGGCGTGCGCGCCTCGTCGATGAGGATCGAGTCGACCTCGTCGATGATCGCGTAGTGATGGCCCCGCTGCACGCGCTGCTCCAGCGAGGTCACCATGTTGTCGCGCAGATAGTCGAACCCGTACTCGTTGTTCGTCCCGTACGTGATGTCGGCCCGGTAGGCGGCCTGCCGCTCGGGGCTGCCCGCCTCGTACAGGTCGATCACGTCGACGGTGAGGCCCAGGAACTTGAAGACCGCCCCCATCCACTCGGCGTCGCGCTGCGCCAGGTAGGGGTTCACCGTGACGAGGTGCGCGCCCATGCCCGCCAGCGCGTTGAGGTAGAGCGGCATCACGGCCACGAGGGTCTTGCCCTCGCCGGTGGCCATCTCGGCGACCTTGCCCTGGTGCAGCGCGATCGCCCCGATGAGCTGCACGTCGAACGGGATCATGTCCCACGTGAGCTTCTGCCCGGTGACCACGACCTCGCGGCCCACCAGGCGCCGGCAGGCGTCCTTCACGACCGCGAACGCCTCGGGAAGCATCTCCTCGAGGGTGTCCTCCACGGTCTCCAGGACCTGCTGGTCGAGCTGGGAGATCTGGATCGACAGGTCCTCGCGCTCGGCGGCGTCCTCGGAGTGGCGCTTCTGCTCCCGCAGCTCGGCGATCTCCTGCTTGAGATCGGCCGTCGCCTCGCGGATGCGGGCCTTGAACTCCTCGGTCTTGGCCCGGAGGGCGTCGTCGGAGAGCGCCTCGAGCTCCGCAAAGCGCTCGTTGATCTCCTCGATGAGTGGCTGGAGCTTACGAGCCTCCCGCACGTGGTGCGAGCCGAGGAGCTTCTTGATCGTGGTCTTCAGCATGTGCGAAGGTACCAAAGCTCCGCGGTCAAGTTCCGAGAACGCACCGTCGGGGGCCGGACCGTGCCGCGCCGTGCCGGGGGGCCCACGGAGCCCGTCTCTACTCCGGCTCTTCCGGCCACACGCGCACCGCTTCGGGCGGAAGGTCCAGACGCACGCGGTCGCCCGGCTGCAGCATCCCGAAGCTGGCGGCGCGTAACGTCAGCAGCACGTCGTCGCCCAGGTCGAGGACCGCCTCGCGGGCCCCCCCCAGGTCGAGCACGTCCTCCACCCTGCCCTCGAGGTCCCCGGAGGGGTCGACGCGCACGTCCTCGGGCCGCACGCTCCAGGTCACGCGCCGACCCACCCCCGCTCCGGCATCCGCGGACCGGACCCTCAGGTTTCCGGACCGAACGACGCCCTGCCCCACCACCTCGCCGGAGAAGAGGTTGACCACGCCCAGGAGGCGGGCCACCTCGGCCGACGCCGGACGTTGAAAGACCTGAGCGACGGCGCCGGCCTGCAGCAGGCGCCCGTTCTCCAGAACGAGGACCTCGTCCGCCAGCAGAGCCACCTCCACGGGGTCGTGCGTCACCAGCAGGGTGGACACCCCCGTCTCGCGCTGCAGCGCCCGCATCTCTCGCCGCAGCGCGCCCCGCACCGGCGCGTCCAGGGCCGCGAAGGGCTCGTCCAGGAGCAACAGGTCCGGCGCATGGGCCAGGGCGCGCGCCAGGGCCACCCGCTGCCTCTGGCCTCCGGACAGCTCCGAAGGCAGGCGCGCCTCCAGTCCCCGGAGTCCCAGGCGCACCAGCCAGTAATGGGCCACCCCCGGGTCCGCCCCCACCCCGAAGGTCAGCTGGGACCAGACGGGCAGGTGGGGAAACAGGCCGTAGTCCTGGGGAACGTAGCCGATGCCGCGCCGCTCCGCGGGCAGCCCGTCGAGGGTGCGGCCTCCCAGCCGCGCCCAGCCGGACTCGGAGGAGTCCAGTCCCGCGAGGAGTCGCAGCGTCAGCGACTTGCCGGACCCGGAAGGGCCCAACAGCGCCACGCGGCGGCCCTGAGCGGCATACTCGACCGACAGGACGAAGCCCCTCAAGCGCCGGGTCAGGGAGAAGTCGAGCAGCCCGCCCGGGCGCTCGGCGGCGCTCGCCCGGGGCGCCTTCACCTCCGGCAGGACCGGTCGGCGGCGCCTGGGCTGGCCGGGTCGCCAGAGGCCGAGCGCGAGGAAGATCATGGCCACCACCAGCGCGGCGAACACGGGCGGCAGCGTGGCGGTCAGCCCGGTGCTGCCGAACTCCATGTAGGTGTAGATCGGCAGCGACGTGGGATGGTACGCCACGATGGCCGTGGCGCCGAACTCTCCGAAGGCGCGGACCCAGGCCAGGAGCAGCCCCGCCAGGATCCCCGGCCAGGCCAGCGGCAGGCTCACGCGGAAGAACCGGGCGAGGGCGCGATGGCCCAGCGTGGCCGCCACGCCGTCGAGCGTGGGGTCCACCGCGGCGAAGCTCGAGCGCGCGGCGACGATCAGGAACGGGGCCGCCACGAAGGTCTGGGCCAGGACGATCCCGGCCAGGGAGTCCGTGAGGGCGCCGTGGAAGAAGCGCCCCAGCGCCGTGTACGGACCCACGACGAACAGCACGAGGATGCCGCTGGCCAGGGGTGGCAGGGCCAGAGGCAGCTGGACGGCCACGCCGACGAAGTGGTGCCAGCGGGAGCTCCCCCGCGACAGGACGTAGCCCAACGGGATGCCGCATACGGCCATGACCGCCGCGGAGATCGTGGCGGCCGTGGCCGAGATCCCGACCGCGGAGACCAGGCCCGGCGAGCCGAGGGCCGTCAGGGTTCCCGTGCCGATGCGGAACAGCAGCGCCACGACGGGAACCAACAGGTACAGGACCAGCAACGAGGCCAGCCACGGGAGCGGCCCCTCGAGCAACGGACCCCTCCTCATCCGCTATCGACCCACCAACGGCCGGAGCCGTGCCGGGATCGCCGAGGCGTCTCCCGAGATCCGGGGCCGGACCAGGCTCAACCCGTGCCGCTCGAGGATGGCCCGGCCCGGCGGGCCGAGGAGGAACGCCACGAACGCCTCGGCGCCCCGAGAGTCGGGGCCTCGCTCCAGGACCGTCACCGTATACGTGGCAGCGGGGTCCACGGCGGCCGCGGGCTCGACCACCGGCATGCCCAGCTCGGTCGCTTCGTTCGCGTAGAAGAAGGCCGCGTCGAGCTGGCCTGCCTGCAGACGGCCGACCAGGTCGGTCTCGGGGAAGACCTGGTCGGGGTTCTCGTCGGCGCCCAGGACCCGCCGGGCCAGGCCCGGCTTCCGGTAGACGCGCTCGGCCCTCCGCAGCAGCTGGATCGTGCGCGCTCCCTTGGGGTCGAGCCGGGGATCCGTGCGACCGATCCTGATCCCCGGCTCCGCCAGCACCTCGTACCAGGGCTGGCTCTTGAAGTCCGCGGCGAACCGGCTCTCCGGGTTGTACCCGACCACGAGGGGCGCGGTGGCGAACGTGGCGTACCATCGCACCCAATCGCCGTGGGCTTCCCCCATCAGGTCCTCGTCCACCCCGGCGGAGGCGCTGATGAAGACGTCTCCTCGCCTGAGCTTTCCGCTGATCTGGTTCGCCAGCGCCCTCGAACCGGCAGGATATCCGAAGAAGCGGTAGCCGGTCCTCCGCTGGAACGCGGGCCCCAGGTCGTGCTCCATCAGGTTCACCAGCGACCCGGCGTAGAGCACGGCCACCGTCCCGCCCGGGTGGTCGGACGACTCGCGACCGCCGAGGGAACCGGGCCCGGAATCCGGGGAGCGGCCGGCCTCCCCGCGAGCGGCCCCCGCTTCCGCGGGATTGGCGGAGGCGCGGGCTCCGCAGGCCGGCAGCGACACGGCGATCCCCATCGCCACCAGGATGCGCGCGCGGCGGCGGGCCGCCTCACGCCGCATGAGCGCCGACGTCCTTTCCGGTCTCCGCGGTGTCGTACGGGCCGAAGGCGCCGAGGTCCCTGCGGAACGTGCCGTCGTTGAGGACCTCGAGCGCGGCGGCCACCACCGGATCGTCCAGGTGCTCCGGCAGCACCCACAGGTCGGACACCTCTGCCACGAGAGGGATGAAGCGAAGCCCCGCGCCGGCGGCTGCGGCGCCGATTCCGATGCCCACGTCGGCCACGCCCAGGGCCACCGCCTGCGCCACCTCCATGTGGCCCGCGAACGGCCTCCGGTAGCCGGCGATGCGGTCGGCCGGGACGCCCGCGGAGGCCAGGAGCCGGTCGAGCAGGCCGCGCGCTCCGGATCCTTCTTCGCGGTTGGCCAGCGTCAGGTCGCGCCCGACGAGATCCTCCACCCCTGCGAAGGACTCCCCGGCGACCGGCCGGAGCATCCATCCCATCTCCCAGGCGGCCACACGGAAGCGTGACACCGGGAACGCCGGCGTGCGCCGCGCCTCGGCGCGGGGGCCGTGCACGGCGGCCACATGGGCCTCGCCTCGCCGCAGCTGCTCCACGGCCCGAGCGTTTCCCGCCTGCCACCAGAGCGCGTCGACGCCTTCGTGCAACCGGAGGGTGTGCCCGGCCAGGAGACCCAGGGCCGGATCACACCCGACCATGAAGAGCCCCCGGCCCTGCCCCGAAAGTCGCCGCACCTCCACCTCGGACCCCGAGCCGGAAGGGCGTGCGATGCCGTGCGCGGCGGCGGCAGGCCAGCGGTACGCCCCGAGGCCATCCAGACGACGTGCCACCGTGCGCCCGCCGATGTCCGCCAGGGCGACGCGCTCCGGGCGCGCCGAAGGCGGGTCCACGCGGAGCGCCCGAACCGTCTCCGTGCGGTCCTCGAGCTCGAAGAGGTCCTCCAGCCGGCAGGCCAGGGCCCGGCTCATCCGCAGAGCCAGCTCCACGCCCAACCCGCAGGTGCCCGACTCCACCCCGCCGATGGTCTGGCGCGTCACGCCGGCCCGCCGGGCCAGCTCCTGCTGGGTCAGGCCGCGCAGCTTCCGCCAGTGCTTCAGATGATTGCGCAACATCGACGAGGCCGCCTCCGGTGGGATGTCCGTTTCCGACGGAGGAGCCCGACGGGCTCGTCCCATCGGACGGACGAGATGTCAGGTATACTTGACGGCGCCGTCCAGGATCCATTCCATCGGCAGCGGACGGGGGGGAAAAGACGAGCGCGCCGGTCGCTCGGACCGGCGCGCCGTCGAAAGACGTCTGCCTTGGGTCACGCGTCGGGCGCCCGGGCCCGACGCGGCTCGATCGGGCTCAGTTCGCTCCCGCGGCCTTCGGGCGGAACGACGTCTGGATGTAGTCCAGGAGCGCGTGGATGTCCGCGTCGTTGTACGTGGCCCCCCACGCGGGCATGAGCGGGGACTTTCCGACCGCGGCAGCCCCGTCCTTGATCGCCTTCAGCAGCACGGCGTCCTTGTTGGCCTTCCAGAACGCCGGGTCCGTGAAGTTGGCCGGCTTCGGGCTCATCGCCGCCGCGGCCGGGCCGTTGCCCGAACCGTCCTGGCCGTGGCACATCGCGCACGTCGAGTTGAACGCCGCCTTGGCGTCGAAGCTCGACCCGTGCCCGGACGAGGGAGCGGTGAGGCCCGGAATCCCAGCCGATGGAGCGACGGCCTGCGCGCCGCTGGCTTCGGCCAGCCGGCTCACGTAGGCCGAGACCAGCGCGTCGGGAGAACGGCCGACCTCGGCACGCATCCTCGCGGGAGTCGCGGCGCTCGCGCCCGCCGTGAGTGTGGCCGCCGACAACAGAGCTATGACGATCATGAAGACCCCCTGCGGGAGGTTCAGGAGAACGGCTGTGGTGAATCAAGCTTGAACTAAGCTCGGGAGGTGGGAGGGAGCCCGCTGTCGGAATTCCGTTGAAATCCGTGTGGGGACAATCCCTACCGAGCGACGTCGATCGGGGTCGCTTCACGGGCGGCAACCGCGGCGGGCGCCGCGGAGACCCCGCCCGCCCGGGTCACGCGCCGTGGGCCGCGGCGTGCGCCACCGCGCGCCGTCTCCGACGGTTCCCGTACCAGAAGGTCCAGAGTGCCAGAGCCCCGAACGTCCCGTAGGCGAGGATCGGGCTCACGATCAGGTACTCCCGGATCGACATCCTGAAGACGAGCACGCAGGCCACGGCCGTCTCCCCGACCATGGCGAACCCCCACACGAGCGTCATGGCCGTCATCGTGCGCCGGAAGCCCGGCTTCTCGCGCAATCCCTGGAAGCTCTCGGCCTCGGCTCGCGACCGGCGCGCCATCGTGGCGTGGGCGAGGTGGTAGATCAGCGGTCGTCCCAGGGCCGCCGAGCCCAGGAACACGAGGCCGAGGATCCCGGTGACGAGGTGCTCGCGCAGCTGCAGCAGCCGCACCGATCCCCCACCCAGGAACGCGACCAGGGAGAGCACGATCCCGGCGAGCACGAACAGCGACAGGGCGTCCACCCGGCGCTTGCGCAGGAACTCGATCAACGCCCAGAGGATGGGTGGCAGCGACGCCGCCAGGAGCGCGTCCACCCGGCCGATCCGGGCCTTGGTCCCGACGTAGACCACGTAGGGAAGGACGAAGTTGACCAGGATCTCCGTGCCGACCCCGAGCCACTTCCCGCGCGCCCCGGGCGTCACCGCGGCAGCTCCGCAGTGCTCCTCATCCGGCCACGCGCCTGACGAAGCCCGCCACCAGCGGAACCAGCTGCGGGGTGAGCGGCAGCGACGGATTCTCGTAGGTCGCGATCTGCGCGGCGCGGGCCGTGGTCGCGACGTGGACGAACACGTGGTTCACGTCCGGCAGGATGTGCAGCTCGGCCCGGGGCTGAGCGGCCTCGAGCGCCCGCGCGTCCGCGACGCTCACCTGGATGTCCGTCGTGCCCTGCAGGATCATGAGCGGCACCCGGAGGCGGCGCGCCTCTTGGGCGGGGTCGATCTTGCTCTCGGTCCGGATGAAGCGACGCACGGTCGGGTTCAGCAGGGACCGCAGGTAGGACGGCACGTCCGGCATGGGGCCGCTTCCCAGATACGCCGGGAGCACCCGGTCGTACGCCGCGAGCTGCGCGCTGTCGAGTGCGCGCGCCAGTTGCGCGTGCAGGACGGTGAGGAACGGGCGTCCCATGCCCGCCATCGTCACCACCCCGGCCACCGGGGCGCCCGCGTTGGCGGCGCACTCCGCGAGCAACGCACCTTCGCTGTGGCCCACGAGCACCACATGGCTGAAGCGCGGGTCGGCCGCCAGCTTCCGCGCGCCGGCGACCGCGTCGTCGATGTAGTCGCCGAACGTGAGGTCGGCCGGGCTCCCCTCGAGGTGCGAGGCTCCGATGCCCCGCTTGTCGTAGCGCAGGCTGGCGATCCCCCGCTCCGCCAGCCCCCAGGCCAGCTTCCGGTACGTTCCCGCGTGATCCCCGAGCGGGTTGTCGCCGTTGCGGTCGGTCGGCCCGGAGCCGGCGATGATCAGGACGACGGGTACCTTTCCGGTCGTGTGCGCCGGGACGGAGAGGGTGCCGGCGAGCCGCTGCGCGCCGTCCTCGAACGCGTAGGGCTCCTCCACCACGCCGGCCGGCGGTGTGGGCGCGGCCGGCCGCCCGAGAGTGGCGGCTCCGCGCTTCAGGGTGAGGGCCAACGACGCCGCTCCCTGGGTCCACGTTCCCACGATGGAGTCGTGACCCTCCGACATCGTTCCCTCGAACGCGCCGGGGATCGAGGCCACGCCGAGGTGCACCTCGGCGCCCGTGTGCGTCACCTCGCTCAGGGGGATCCCGGTCACCCCCTGGTCGGGACTGTCCATGGTGCCGGCGAGCGTGCCGTCCTTTCCGGCGCTCACGTGGAAGACGACGTGGACGCTCGCCCCGGAGGGGAGCGCGAGAGCCCCCACCCAGGTGCCCACGAGGGGATCGGACGCTTTCTGCTGCGCGGCACCCGGAACGGTGGCCACACCGAAGGCGAGAAGGGCGAGAAGCACGGTGCTGCGCCTGCAGAACCGACCCATACCAGATCTCCTTCGTCGCGGAGTCGCGGGCGGACCCGATGAGGACCGAGCGTCGCCGGACGAGAGTCAGGATCTCTCGCCACGCCGAGGCTCGACGTCCCTGCCTTCCCCCCACGGAAGGCACGAGCCCGGAACGTATGCGGGCCCGGCGAGATGCGGCAACGGGGCCTCCGCATCACGCTCGCGGTCGCGCCGACGGCTCCATTGCGGCCGATTTCCAGCGACTCTCATGTTGTCGCACGATCGGGACTCATGCCGGGGTCGCCGACCGGTACCCCTGGGGAGGGCTCTCGCGATGAAGGACCAGGCTCGTCGCCGCGGTTGGCGCAGTGCAGTCCGTGCATCCCTCGTGCCGATGACGGGGATGCTCATGGCCTTTGCCGGTCGAACCCGCGCCGCGGGCCAGGAAGCGTCAGCCCGGCCGACGAACGACATCCCCATCAAACACGTCATCGTGATCTTTCAGGAGAACCGGTCCTTCGATTCCTACTTCGGGACCTACCCGGGAGCGGACGGCATTCCGATGCGCAACGGAGTGCCCACGGTCTGCAATCTCGATCCAGAGACGGGCGAATGTGTGAAGCCCTATCTCGACCACGACGACGTGAACTGCGGCGGCCCGCATGCCGCGGAACAGTCTCTGGCGGTCGTCGAGAACGGGGAAATGAGCGGGTTCATCAGTGAAGTCCAGGCCCAGCGCGGGTTCGGCCTGTATCCGCTCGGGTGGGCCAGAGGCTACTGCAAGTACCCCCGGAATCCCAGAGAGTCCGATGCGGTCATGGGATACCACGACGGGGGAGACATCCCGAACTACTGGGCCTACGCAGAGCACTTCGTGCTTCAGGATCACATGTTCGAGGGGCTGCATTCCTGGAGCTTCCCGTCGCACTTGTGGCTCGTTTCCGCCTGGTCGGCCAATTGTGGCCAGTCCAGGAACCCCATGAGCTGCGTGGCCGCTCTCATGCCGCGGGACCGGTCCGTCGCCCATCCCACTCCGTTCTCCTGGACGGACATCACCTACCTGCTGTACAAGGCGCATGTCAGCTGGGCGTACTATCTGGACCACGGCGCGCTGCCGCCGCCCTCCGGGCGTCCCAGGACCGTCGGACAGTTCTTGATGCCCAGCCTCCACTCGGGAGCGCGGAACGGCGTTCCCGTCATCTGGAACGTGCTGCCCGGCTTCACCGACGTTCATCAGGACAAGCAATTGGCCGACGTCGAAGATCTCAGCCGTTTCTTCGTGGAGGCCAAGGCCGGCACGCTGCCTGCGGTCTGCTGGATCTCCCCGGACGGCAACGACAGCGAGCACCCTCCCGCCAAAGTGAGCGTGGGGCAATCCTACGTGACGAGGATCGTCGACGCCGCGATGCGAAGTCCCGACTGGAAGAGCACGGCCATCTTCATCACGTGGGACGATTGGGGGGGATTCTACGACCACGTCGCTCCGCCCCGCGTCGACGCCATGGGCTACGGCATTCGAGTGCCCGGACTCGTCGTCAGCCCCTACGCCAAGCGGGGCTACGTCGATCATCAGACACTCAGTCCCGACGCGTACCTCGAGTTCATCGAGGATGTCTTCCTCCACGGCCAGAGGCTCGACCCGAAGACGGACGGCCGGCCGGACTCCCGGCCCGACGTGCGGGAAGACGACCCGACGCTCGGCAACCTCATGAGCGACTTCGATTTCTCCCAGAGCCCCCGGCCCCCTCTGGTCCTGCCGGTTCATCCCAGGACCACTCTGGTGGAGAACGCCCCGTGCAGTCCCCGTCAATCACACTGTGATTGATCGTGGGTCGTAGGCGCAGACGGATCGGGCGCGCAAGGCTCGGTCCTCGTCCGCCGGCCTGCCGGTGCGGACGGGTCTCGACCCGCTACAGGCGCAGCAGGTAGCTCGCCTTGATGAAGAAGTAGTTCGACGTGCGCCGGAGCGGCTGCCACGCGAACCGGGCGCTCGGATCGGGCAGCCCGTCCAGCTCGTCGCCGTAGCCGAGGAACAGCACCGTCCCCGGGTTCGGGTGGTACGAGAAGAGATACTGGCCCGTGAGCGAGCGCGAGCGCGTGGCGAGCGCGAGGCTGTTGCCGATGATCAGCGGGTAGAACGTCCGCGTCTCGTCGCGGAGGTCCGCCGTCTCGCTCAACGAGTACTGGCTCACCAGGCGGATGAAGATCGACCGCGTCACCTGGTACTCGAGCCTCAGCCGCGGAATGGCGTTGCGCCCCACGAGGCTGTGGTCGGTGCGCCGCCAGTAGTCCTGGTACGACAGCGTGCCGTTGATCCGCAACCGGGTGCTCGGCCGGATGTCGATGGTCGCCGCCAGGTAATCGATGTTCGCCTGGGCCCACTCGTAGAAGTTCTCGTCCTGCCCGAAGATGTAGACGACGTTCGCGTCGAAGTGCCTCCACTGCGGCGTCACCAGCGTCGTCACGTAGTCGCGGTTCGGGATCCGCGGGGTCCCGACGAACGGCAGCGTGTCGCCGTTCGGCGCGAGGATGCGGTAGTTCGCGTAGAGCGACGGGTCGTAGCCGTACGTCTCCCAGTACACGCCGGCGCCCAGCGTCCACCCGCCGCGCAGCCCCACGCTCGTGCTCAGGTGGTAGCGCTTGTCCTCGGCGTCGCCCTGATGCACGAACTTGTCGTACTGCCACGTGTCGTTCACGGTGACGTCACCGGTCAGCGTCCGGACCAGGTCCCCCCGCTGCCCGAACCACGTGGCGCGCTGGTCCGCGATGGCGTTCACCACGCCGACGCGCGGGATGAACCCGCTCCCCGCGCGAAAGTCGGTGCTGATGCTGTTGAACGAGTACCGGAGGCCGAACCTCTTGCCGTCCCGCGCGAACGCCGCCGACACGAGCGGGGCATCGCGGACCACGCCGTTCGTGCGGTCGAAGCTCTCCGCCACCTGGAAGGTCTGCGAGTACACCCCGCCGAACACGAGCCGTCCGTCGACGTCGATCAGCCGGTTGACCGTCGAGTCCGACTCGCGGTCCGTGTACGCCATGCCCACCTGCGAGCCGCCCGGGATCTCGCGCTGGGCGCGCACGATGTCGTAGAGCGTGCGACCGGGGGCCGACGCCCCGGGCGCGTCGAGGGCCGAGAGGACGCCGAGCCACGTGCTCCCGATCCTCCCCGTCAGCTTGACCGCACCGTCGGGGGCCGCGATGCGCCGCGTGTAGATCAGGTCGTTCGGCACGCCGAAGTCGTCGAGCCCGTCGAGGAAGAACGGCCGCTTCTCCGGGTAGTAGAGCGCGTTCCGCGGATCGAGAACCACCTGCTGGGCGTCCGATTCGACCTCGGCGAAGTCGGGCTTCACGGTCCCGTTCAGCGTGAAGTTGTTGGTCACCCCCCAGCGGACGTTGCCGCCCGGCGCCGGCGCGGCGTGCGCGTACGCCCAGCCCGCGCCCCCGACGCCCGGGGCCCCCGTCACCTTCTCCGTCACCACCGGGTTGAGGTCGAGCACCAGCCCGCGGTCCAGCCCCGTGAGCCCGTCGATCGTGCCCGACTGCGCCAGGAACGACGCCGCCGAGCGCCGGGCCGGCACCCACGAGTCCTCGACCCCCGAGTGCTGCACGTCGCGCACCACGTTGAGCGCCCAGCTCTGCGTCCGGGCCTCCTGGAACTGGATGCTCTTGAAGGGGATGCGGACCTCGACCTGGTAGCCCCACGGCGTCAGGTGGCCTTTCGACGCCCACACGAAGTCCTCGCTCAGGTCGGGGGCTACGCGCCCCGACAGCGTCGGGGTCCACCCGCTCGTCTGGCTCTGGCCGGTCTCCACGATCGTGCCGTCCATCTGGATCCCGTACGGGTTCACCCCGAACACGTAGGCCCGCTCCTGGTCGCGGAAGGTCCCCAGCAGGATCTGCACGTTGTCGTCCGACGAGATGGCGTCGCGGTCGGCGAGCGTCGCGTGCACGACGCCGCCGTCCGACTCGTACGCGCGGATGCCGACATACAGCGCCTCGGGCGAGTACCAGAGCAGCACCTCGGTCGAGTCGGAGGCCCGAATGCCGTCCTGCGGCGAGAACTCGGAGAAGCCGGTGAGCACCGCCGCCCGGCTCCACACCGGCTCGTCCAGGTTTCCGTCGACGGTGATCACGGTGTCGATGCGCGGGATGCGCACGTGCAGCTGATGCCGGGATCCGGAATAGACGGGCCCGTGCGCGGGGGGCGTCGCGAGCAGGGCGGCGAGCAGGAGTGGAGTCAGCACACGGGCAGCGGCTGGAGGAGCGTCGGAGGGGCCGTCCTGTCGGCGCCATTCTAGTGCCCCCGCGTGGCCGGCGGCAATCACGGGGGCCGCGCGCGCACGGCTCGGGCGCGCGCGGCCCCCGGAGGGATCATCGGGGAGAGGCCCGTGCCGTCTCCATCCCACGGGGCCACGGCACCGCTCCCCGGGTCACCTCACGCTACTTCATCGCGATCACGTGCTCCACGAACTGATCGACGGCGATCTCGGTGCCCTGGTAGAAGCCACTCGCCGTGTTCTTCTCGAGGTCCGCCTCATCCCGGTGCAGCGCCGTGAAGACGTAGCGCGTGCCGGTTCCCACGGCTTCCATCGTGATGATGGCGGTGATCGGAATGTCGTCGAAGACCGCCGGGCGGTATCCGGGGAACAACATGGAGGTCCAGACCAGCCGCTCCATCGGAACGGCTTCCAGGAAGCAGCCGAGGTTGGGGACCTCCGGACCGTCGGCCACCGCGATGTCGATGCTGAAGATGCCGCCCGGTCGCACGTCCATCTCGGTCCGCACCACACGCCCCCACGCCCGGGGCATGTACCACTCCTTGAGGTGCTCGGGCTTCGTCAGCGCCTCCCAGACGAGCCGGGGGGGCGCGTCGATGAACCGTTCGATGGCGAAATCGAGCTTCGGATTGAACGCGAAGTCCCCGCTCATGAGCCTGACTCCTTCTCCTCGAGTTGTTTGACGTACCGGTCGAAGCGGTCCAGTCGAGCCTCCCACAGCTCACGACGCGCGCTCAGCCAGTCTTCGGCGACCTCGAGCCGTTCGGGTGCGATCTCGTACGTCCGCACGCGCCCGCGCTTCCGGGACCGCACCAGCCGGCTCCGCTCGAGCACCGAGAGGTGCTGCACGAACGACGGCAGTTGCATGTCGAACGGCGCCGCCAGCTCACTGACCGTGGCCGGTCCGACGGACAGCCGCTCCAGGACCCTCCGCCGAGTCGGGTTGGCCAGCGCTCGAAAGACGTCGTCGGCGGTGGTGGATCGAACCATTTCCGACACCATCCGAATGCTCGGGTCATGCGATCCGACCAAGGGATCGTACAGCCGGAGTACACTTAGGTCAATACCTAAGTTTTCCCCTTCGGCAAAGCGCTACCGGGACGGACACTAGCCGATGAGCTCGTCGCGCAACGCGTCGAGGAGGGCCACTTCCCCTTCTCGCGACTCCGCGAGGATCTCGCTCATCGAGCGCCCCAGATACCTCAGGCCGAGCCGTTGAAGGGATCGCGCGTCG
>JBJKSF010000142.1:0-14532 GCA_046704285.1 Longimicrobiales bacterium
ATCCTCCACGACCGTCCGCTACCCCGAGCGCGCGGTGGAGCGGGGCCCGGCCGTCTTCGGCCACCTCCACGTGCGCGCGCTCGGCCCCCTCGGCCTCGCATGGCGGCAGCGGCGGGTTCCGGCGCGGGACGTCGTCCAGGTGCCACCGGCCGTGCCCGAGACGCACCGCGTGCGGCTCGTCGGCCTCCGCCGGCACCTCCGTGAAGTGGGGCTGCGCAACACGCGTCAGCGAGGCCAGGGGCGCGCCTTCGAGAGCCTGCGTCCGTACGTGCGCGGCGACGATCCACGCGCGATCGACTGGAAGGCCACCGCCCGCCACGCCGAGGTCGTCGTGCGCCAGTACGAGGCCGAGCGCAGTCAGAGCGTCGTGCTGGCGATGGACCTCGGGCGCGGGATGCTCGAGACGGTGGGCTCCGAGGACCGCTTGGACCACGCGATGCGGACGGCGCTCCTGCTCTCCAACGTGGCCACCCTGCACGGCGATCGGGTGGGAGCGCTCCTGTTCGCCGACCGCGTGCAGCAGCTCCTCCCGCCGCGGCACGTCCCTCCGTCGCGCATCGCCGACGTGCTGGCAGGGGCGCAGGCGCGCATGGTCGAGCCGAACTATCCGCTCGCCTTCGCGACGCTGGCGCGGCAGGTGCGCCGGCGATCGCTCGTCGTGCTCTTCACCAACGTCGTGGATCCGCTCGCGTCGTCGGCGCTGCTCGCCCAGGCGGCGCGCTCGGGACAGCGCCATCTGCTGCTGGCCGTGGTGATGCGCAATCCGTCGCTCGCCGAGGCGGCGGTCCAGAAGGCCGTCTCCCGAGAAGCGGCCTACCGCAAGGCGGCGGCGGAGGAGATGCTGGAGGCGCGTTCGGTGGCCCTCGGGACGATGCGGCGCGCCGGAATCCTCGTCGCCGATCCGGACCCGAACGACCTGGTCACCGAGGTGGTGAACCGCTACCTCGAGGTGAAGTACCGGGCGCTCCTGTGACGGGCCCGTCCGCCCGGGCACCCCGCCCCGCGAAGACGATGTAGGCCAGGAACGAGAGGGCCAGCGCGCCGGCCACGGCCAGCCGGAGTCCCGCCCCCAACGGAGACGGCGACACGAAGGCCTCGACGGACCCGGCGAGCACGAGGAGGAGCGTGGTCCCCGCCAGGAGGGAGACCGCTTCCTGCGCCCGCTCCGCCATGGCGGCGAAGCGCCCGAGCCGGCCGGGGAACAGCAGCCCCGATCCGAGCCAGAGGCCGGCGCCTCCGGAGATGCAGATCGCTCCGAGCTCCAGGACGCCGTGCGGCGCCACGAACGTCCAGATGAGCGGGCCGGCTCCGTAGGCATCGTACAGGCCGAGCATGGCTCCCAGGTAGATGCCGTTGAGCGCCAGCAGGATCAGGGAGCCGAGCCCCGCGAGCACGCCCCCGGCGAAGCAGAAGAGCGTCACCTGCACGTTGTTCGTCATGATGCGCGACGACATGAGCGGCATCAGCGCGCTGGGGGCGTCGATGTAGCCGAGGCCCGAGCGGAGCCGGGCCGGAGCGTTCTCGGCGCGGACGATCATCGCGGTCGGCAGGACCCGGCGGGCGACGGACGGGTCCGCGCGCACCGTTGCGTACGTCACCAGGGCCGGCCCGAACAGCACCGTGGCGGCGATGGCGATGACCGTCCGACGGGTCCGCACCAGACGAGGGAACCCCGCTGCGAGCCACTCCCACAGCGCCCTCCAGGAGCTGCCGGTCCGTCGGTAGAAGAGGTTGTGGCCCTCGGCCACCAGGCGCTCGAGGCTGTACGCCAGGGCACCCGATCCCCCATACGTGCGCACCCGAGCCAGGTCGGCGGAGACGAGCCGGTACAGCGAGGCGAACCGCGAGACCGTCGCGTCGGGAAGCGACGCGAGCCCGAGCCCGCGGGCCCGGTCGAGGAGCGCCTCGTACTCGTGCCAGACATCCTGACGCTCGTGGAAGAGCGCGGCCGCCAGCGCGCTGGTGCGCGACGCACCGGCGCCCCATGCGCGCCGCTGACGCTCCTCGCCGTGCAGGTGCAGGAGCTTCTGCACCTCGTCGAGCCCGGTGGGCGCATCGGCGAGCCGTTCCTGGCCGAGCGCCCGTGCGACTCCCGTCGCGACTCTGGCCAGCACGTCCGGCGCCAGGTCGGCGCTGCGGGCCGCGAAACGGTCGAGCATCTCGAACTCCCGGTCGTCGAGCCGGGGGAGTCCGGTCGCTCCGGACGGCAGCACCTCCGCCTCGGGCAGCGGCGCGTCGGCGCGGTCGCGCACCACGAGCGTTCCTGCGGCGAGGTCGCCGAGGCGCTGCGTACGCTCGCCGACCATCATGGCCGCACCGCCCACGATGCAGCTGATCACCGGCTGCATGTCGACGATGCGCACCAGGTTGCGGATCACGGCGCCGCGTACGGTGAGGGGATAGCCTCCCTCGTAGACGACACGGATCCCCGTCCATCGCTTGCCCGGCGTACGCCCGTGACGGAATCCCTCGAAGTAGACGAAGTAGCCCCAGGCGACGAGAAAGACGATGATCGTGTAGACGGCCACGGCCGCCGAGCCCACGAGCAACGGAAACTTCACGTACGCGTGGATCCAGAGCGCCAGGACCCCCAGCCCGCCGAGCAGGCCGAAGAGCACCATCACGTCCAGGACCAGCGCCAGGAACCTCGAGCCCAGGTCCGCCAGCTCGAACGCGAGCTGAACCTGCTCGGGCGTCTCCACCTCGACCGTGCGGGATCCGTCGCCCCATGCGTCGGTCGCGGCGCGGGTCGCACCCTCCATACGCTCAGCGCCTCCGGATCAGGATGGTGGAGATCCCGCAGGGCTTCGTCCGGGCGGCGGCGCGCTGACGGGGCCGCCGGCCGCCACTCGGTCCGAAGCGCATGGTAGGCCATGGCCCATCGAGGGGCAATCAGCGAGCGAACGCCGGAGAGACCGACGGGACGGCGAGCCGAGGTCGGTCGGCGCGACGTCGCGGATCGCCCCATTTCACCTCCCCGGGCCCCTGGCTCAAGCGGATAAGGTATGCTACGATAGCGTTGACGGGCCTCCTGCCGGCGCTGTCCGGGCATTCCTCGTCTCGGGAGGAACCCATGAGAAAGCCCATACCTGCCCTGCTCTGCGTTCTCGTGTTCGGCTTGGCCGGTTGTGCCAGCGCAAGCGGCGGTGGTGGCGGGGCCCACGCGGCCGCGGCGGTGGCCGACGGGTCCGTCATCACGCGGAACGATCTCGATCGGTTCGCGTGGGCCACGGCGTACGACATCGTCCACCGATTGCACCCGCAGTGGCTGACCGCCCGGGGCCAGAAGGTCTTCAGCGCCGGTGCGGCTCCCCCCCAGGTGATCGTGTACCTCGGCAACGTCCGTCTGGGCGGCATCGAGGAGCTGCAGCGCTTCACCGGGGCGCAGCTCGGGAGCATCCAGCACCTGGACGCCGGCAGAGCGACCTTCCAGTTCGGCTCGGGCCACCTGAGCGGCGCCATCGTGCTCAAGCCGCGTTGACGCGCGCGGCGTGGGAAGGTGCGTCCCTTCCGTAACCCTCAGTGCGCCACGTCGAATCCCGCCTGCTCGAGCTCGGCCGCCTTGCGCGCGTCGTCCTCGCTCACGATCTGGCCGTCGAAGAGGTGCACCTGTCGGTCCGCCACGTGCGCGTAACGGGGATCGTGCGTCACCATGCAGATCGTCGCCCCGTCCGCGTGCAGCTCCCTCAGCAGATCCATCACCGCGTTGCCGTTCTTCGAGTCGAGATTGCCCGTCGGCTCGTCCGCCAGCAGGATGAGCGGCTTGCCCACGATCGCCCGCGCCACCGCCACCCGCTGCTGCTGGCCCCCGGAGAGCTGGCTCGGGTAGTGGCGCACGCGGTGGGCCATCCCCACACGCTCCAGCGCCGCCTGCACCCGCTCCTTCCGCTCGCTGCCCGGCATCCCCCGGTAGGTGAGCGGCAGCTCGACGTTCTCGTAGACCGTCAGGTCTCCGATGAGGTTGAAGGCCTGGAAGATGAACCCGATGGCCTGGTTGCGGATCCTCGCCCGCTGGCTCGCGCTCAAGCTCTCCACGGGCTCGGAGTCGAGCACGTACTTGCCGGAGGTCGGCGAGTCCAGGAGCCCCAGGATCGAGAGCAGCGTCGTCTTGCCGCACCCCGACGGCCCCGCGATCGACACGAACTCGCCCGTCCGGATCTCGAGCACGATGCTCGACAGCGCGTGGGTCTCGACCTCGTCGGTGTAGAAGACCTTCGTGAGACCGTCCAGGTGAATCAGCGCTTCTCCGGCCATCGAGGCCTCCCTGTCTGGTGTGTGCGACGCTGCGGGCCACGGTGGAAGGCCCGTGCCATCCCGGCACGGCACGCACATCCATATGTCCCGCAAGGCATTAGGGTCGGCGCTCGACGGTTGCGCATGGCGGGCCGGGTGTCCGCCTGCGGGACGCGCCGTCTCGATTCCGGACAGTCGAGAATCACGGATGGAGGCCCTCAGTCCGGGAGCGCCGGCATCGAACTGAGGTTCCCGGCGGGCGTTGGGCACGTGAAGCTCTGTCCGACCCCTCAAGGCCGGCGTCGGGTCGACGCGCATCGCCCGCAGCGCCGTGAGCCGGCTCACGATCGTGACGTCCCAGCGCTTGCCCCGAGTCGGGCCGGATCGTATGCTGGCGATGGCCTAAATGCTTTAGGTTCATGCGCCGCGTTGGAGTAACGGTCGTGCTTCACCCCGACTCAGCTGTGGGGCAGCGTGGAGCTGCGCCGCGGCCCACCTACCGAAGACGAGATCCATGCCTCCTTCTCCTCTCGCCGTCGTCCAGGGGACGCTGGAGCTCCTCGTCCTGAAGACGCTGCACGCCGGAGGCGAGCAGCACGGCTTCGCCATCCTCGACTTCATCCGCAGAGCCACGAACCAGCAGCTCGTGCTGGAGGAAGGCGCGCTCTACCCGGCTCTGCACCGGATGGAGCGAAAGGGTTGGTTGATCTCCGACTGGAGCGTGTCGGAGAAGGGCCGGAGGGCGAAGTACTACAGGCTCACCCGGGCCGGTGAGAAGGCGCTCGCCGAGGAGGAGTGGAGGTGGTCGGCATACGTGGACGCCGTAGCCAGCATCGTGCCGGGAGCGGCAGGATGAGCGCGCGTGGGGTCACGACACGCCTTGTGGCATGGCGACCATGACCCCCCCGGAGGAGCCACGCGCCCCCCGCGTCCACCCGCTCCCTCCCCCCGAGCCCGACGCCGCCGCGGCGCTGGAGGTGGAGCACCACCTCGCCGAGCTGACCGACCGCCTGGTGCAGGGGGGCTTGGCGCCGGATGAAGCGCGCCGGGAGGCGGAGCGCCGCTTCGGCGACCCTGCCCGGTACCGTGCCGCTCTGGAGCGCGATGAGCGGAGAAGGAGCCGGACGACGAAGCGGGCGGAGTGGTGGCGCACCTTCAGCGGTGGCGTCGGGCGCGCGGTCCGCTCGCTCCGGCGCAACCCGGGGTTCAGCACAGTGGTGGTGCTCACCCTCGCCCTGGGGATCGGCGCCAACGCCGTCATGTTCGGGGTGCTGAACCGGCTGCTGCTGGAGCCGCCGGCGGACATCGCCAACCCCGGCGCGGTGCGCCGGGTGGCGGTCGAGGACGAGTACCCCGGCATGGGCCTGGTGAAGGGGCCCATCAGCACGTACCTCGACTACCGCGCCCAGAAGAAGGTCCGGGCGTTCCACGGAGTGGCGGCCTACTCGTACATCCAGCCCATGACCCTGGGGAGCGGCCCGGACGCCTCGCGCGTGCGGGTGGAGATGGTCACGTGGAGCTTCTTTCCCCTCCTGAGCGTGCGCGCCGAGCGCGGGCGCTTCTTCGCCGAGTCCGAGGACCGCGACGGTGCGACGCCCACTGCGGTGGTCAGCAACGAGTACTGGCGCTCGCGGATGGGCTCCGATCCGGACGTGATCGGGAAGACCCTGGAGCTCGCAGGTCACGACTACACCGTCGTCGGAGTGGCGCCCCCGGGCTTCACGGGCGTGGATCTCGAGCCCGTGGACGTGTGGCTTCCGTTGGTGACCGCCGGGGTCCTCGAGTACGGCGATGGCTTTCTCCACAACCGCGACCAGGGTTGGCTCAACGCCGTGGTGCGCCTCGCTCCGGGAGCTCACGCGCGCATGGCCGCGGAGGAGGCGACGGCGGCCTACCGCAACAGCCGCCACGTGGGGAGCGGCACCTACCCCCGCGTCGCCCTCGAGCCTCTGATCGCCGCTCGCGGATCGAACATCGCCGGCGAGTCCAAGGTGGCGCTCTGGCTCGGCGGGGTGAGCCTGCTCGTGCTCCTCATCGCGTGCGCCAACGTCGCGAACCTGCTGCTCGCCCGCGGCACGCGCCGGCGCCGGGAGGTGGCGGTGTGCCTGGCGCTCGGCGTGGGGCGCGCGCGCCTGGCGACCTCGATGGTCGTCGAGTCGATGCTCCTCGCACTGTTGGGCGGCGGCGTGGCGCTGCTCCTCGCCCTGTGGGGCGGCGGCGTGATGCGCAGGACGCTGCTTCCGGGTGTGCTCTTCCCGCTGTCGGCGGTCAGCGGCCGCATCCTGGTGTTCGTGTTGGCCGCGGCAGTGGTAGCAGGGCTGCTGGCGGGCGTCGGACCGGCGGTGCGGGCGACGCGCGCGGACCTCGTCGGAGATCTCGCGATGGGCGCGGGGACGGGTTCGGCTCGCCGCTCCTGGACGCGCGCGACGCTCACGGTCGTGCAGGCGGCACTCTCGGTCGTCCTGCTCGTGGGCGCCGGGCTCTTCGTGCGCAGTGTGTCCGCCGTCCGGCACGCCGACCTCGGCCTCGCCGTGCACCGGCTGGTCCTGGCCACCTTCGACTTCGATACGCGAGCCATGACGCCCTCCGAAGGCAACCAGGTCTACGAGGAGGCCATCGCCCGGATCCGGAAGGTGCCGGGCGTAGCAGCGGTGGCCGGAACCGAGACGCCCCTCGGGTTCGCGATGGCGACCAGCCTGAAGGTCCCCGGGCTCGACTCGATCCCACAGCTCCCCGGGGGAGGTCCCTACTACGTGGACGTGACGCCCGGCTACTTCCACACCGTAGGCCTGAAGGTCACCCTCGGCCGCGCGTTCTGGGAGACCGACGACGCCGGAGCCGAGCCTGTGGCGATCGTCAGCGAGCTGATGGCGCGCACACTGTGGCCGGACGGGAATCCGATCGGGCGTTGCTTGCTGATCGGCGATTCCAAGGGCTGCACGACGGTGGTAGGTGTGGCGGAGAACGCGCACCGCTGGGGTCTGCAGGAAGAGGCCGCCTTGACCTACTACAGGCCGATCGCCCAGCGAAAGGACGCCCGTATCAACGGACTCTACCTGCGTACCTCCGGCGACCCGGCGCGGCTCGCCGCCAAGGTCGCGCCCATGCTGCGCGTCCTCGACCCTCGCGTCCGCTACGCCAGCGTCGAGCCCCTCCAGGACAAGCTCGACCCGGAGGAGCGCTCCTGGAATCTCGGCGCCGCGATGTTCACCGTCTTCGGGCTGTTGGCGCTGCTGATGGCTGCCGTCGGTCTTTACGGCGTGCTGGCCTTCGACGTGGCTCAGCGCACTCGGGAGCTCGGCATCCGCGCGGCCCTCGGCGCCGAGCGCGTACGCCTGCTCCGGAGCGTGGTCCTCGACGGGCTTCGGATGGCCGGGTTGGGCGTCGCGGTCGGCCTCGGTGTCGCGCTGGTGGCGGCTCCGTACGTGAAGGGTCTCCTGTTCAAGGAGTCGCCCCGCGACCCCTACGTGCTCGCGGTCGTTGCCGCGGTGCTCCTGCTCGTGGCCCTGGCGGCGAGCTTCGTTCCGGCGCTTCGGGCCACGCGTGTCGATCCCATGGAGGCTCTGAGGACGGAATGAGCATGGCGCCGGAGGATGGGCATCGCTCATTTCGCACGCATCCGCGGGCCAGATCGCGTCGGACCGATCAGCGTCCCGCGAAGCGCACGGGCCTCAGTAGGGGACGGTGAAGTTGATCGGGATCTGGACCCAGACCGGTACCGCCTCGCCGCGAAAGCGGGCCGGTGAGAACCTGTAGACGCCGGCTACCGCGCGTGCCGCCCTATCCAGCTGCCGGCCGGAGCTCTTCCGCACCTCAAACCTGCTTACCGCTCCGTACCGGTCGATGTGGAGCCAGACAACGACTCTTCCTGCGCCCCCCGGATCGTCCCGCCGCATCGCCTGCACGACTTCTCGCCGATTGAGGACCCTGGGATCTACCTCGTACATCGTGAACTGCCCGGGGACCGGAGCCTTCACGATGTGAACGAGGGCACGACCCTTCAATGGCAGCGGCACGCCCTCGACGCTCTCCTTCCCGAAAGCGCGGTTCTGGTAGTAGACGCAGCGATGACCATCCCCTTCCGTACGAAGGTCGAACCCCAGCGTCACGTGACGGTGCTTGCCGTGCGCGACGACCGTCGCGGAACTGTCCGGGGTCACCTTCAGCTTCAGGTTCCGCCGGCCGTTGAACAGCACCAGAGCCGACAGGGAGTCGCGTAGCACGAAGATCTGGTTCCCGTTGCGGTACGTGCCCGCCCACGCCTCCGGGTCCAGCCGGAGAGATGCAGTGGTGTGCGCCGAGTCCGCGGAGTCCGCCGAGTCCTCCACCACAGGTTTCACGGCGGGTGCTCCCAGGTCGTCCATGACGTTCTGGAGGGTCAGGCTCGCGGTCCCGAATGGCCACTCGCCGACGGACCAGACGAAGATCGCGACCCGGGACTCCGGCAGGACGTAGAAATTGGCGGAGGTTCCAAGCCCGATGGACGCGCGCGGAAGAGACACCAGCCGCAGGCCCCGGTACTCGCTCACCAGGACGCCTCCTCCATACCGCGCTCCCGGCCGATCCGGGAGATCGGCGCCGGGGAGCTCGACTGGCCCCCCGCCTCGGATGGCGCCGCTCATCCACGCCGAGAGGAACCTCAGGACGTCACCGGTGGTGGTGAAGAGGACAGGGAGCCCACCGACCGTGTCTGCGGCCGGGACGACCTTGGCCCGGCCGACCTTCTCGCGCATCCGCTCGACCCCGTGCACGAGGCCCTCCGAGCGAGCCTGTGGAAGGCTGAACGTGGAGGAATCCATCCCGAGGGGCTGCAGAACGGCGGCCCTGGCGATCTGGTCGAACGGCTTCCCGACCGCGTGCTCGATCACGCGTACGGCGAGCGGGACGGAATAGCGCGACTCGGAGTAGATCGCGCCGGGTTCCGCCACAAGGGCGTCGTCATCGAGGCGGTCGAGCGCCTCCTTCCAGCTCTCGCCCTTGCTTCTGGCCGCGTCGCCCAGGCCCGCCGTGTTCGTCAGGAGCTCGCGCAGCGTGACACGGCCGAGCCTGGGCGAGAGCCCCGGAAGGTACCGCGAGATCGGGGCGTCCTCCATCACGAGATGGGCTGCGTCCAGCGCCTGCACGACCACCCCGACGAACACGCCCGTGAGCGCTGGGAAGGCGAAGACGTCGGTCGGGGAGATCGCGCTGTCCCCCTGGCCCGCCCTGTGCCCGAAGGCTTTCACGAGATCCTGGTTGTCCTGGCGCACGGCCAGCACGAACCCCGGCCTCCACGGAGCGAGCTCTTTCTTCGCGATATCCGGAAAGGACTGCGCAGAGGCGGCGGCGGGAACGGCAACCGCCACGGCAAGGCACAAGATGCGGGCAGGGTTGGTCACGGCTCCAACATGCGTCCTCGGGGGGCCGCCCGGCCAGAGCGCCGACCGTTCGACGGGAGGTTCACCGCCACGGCCGCGAAGGTGAATCCCGGGCTTCGGCAGATGCGTCCTCTCAGCCGTCGTGCGATGAGGGCTACCCTCGCGCGGGTGGAGCCAGAGCGGAAAGCTCGGCTTCCAAGCTTGAGATCTCTGCGGCGGCGGCCTTCGACTTCCCGCGAAGTGCGTAGATGAAGTACATCGGCCACAGCGCGAGGATGATCCAGCCCTCGTTCGCGAAGAAACCGAGCACGCCGCAGACGACGACGAAGATCCAGAGGGCGCGGATCTTCCAGCGCCTCGAGCGGTTCCGTCTCTCGAGCTCCTCGAGGCGGTCCCGGAGATCGGAGCGGTCCAGAAGGCGCTCACCGCGATCCGGCTCTTCGGACGCCGATGCCGGCGTGCCCCCGGTGCGGTCACCCGGGCTCACGGCGCCCTCCTCCCAGGTCTCCGTCGCTCCCGGAGATTGGAAGCGACCCTAATCCTCCGACACCAGCTCCAGTCGTTTCGCGGCCTCCCGCTTTCCGAGTCCTCTCAAGGACACCAACGTGGCCAAGTGCTTCGCGCCGGGCTTCGCCGTGCCGCTTTCCCAGTTGTAGATCGTCGAGGCACTGACGCCGACGAGCTTCGCGTAGTCGCCTTGCGACAGTCCCGCCCTGGTGCGCTGGGACTTCAGGGAGCGAACGGAGAACCTCGTCCCCTTTGGAGGAGCCGCCTTCGCGGGCCCGGCCTTGAGGCGGGCCGTCTCGCGGGACTCCAGGTAGCTGACCTTCCGTTCCAGGTCCGTGTTCTTGCGCTTCAACTCGGCGATCTCACGATGGTGCCTGGACAGCGCCTTCTTCGTTGCCTCCATCTCGGAGCGAATCTCTCGTCGGGCGAGCCTGCGGATCTCCTCAGCGAGGACGGCCTGCACGTTGGGCACCAATCTCTCCTTGTCGCAGATGAGCGGATGTTACCTGCAACGTTCACAGGCCGGGTGGGCCGCGCAAGGCGCTTGATGGCGCGCCGGCCCATCAGGACGGACGATTCGGCGGTGTCCCGATCTCGTAGTCGCGCGGAGGGATCGCCCCCATGAGATACCGCACGAAGTAGTCCCAGTGGCGCCGCATGACGTAGTTCGAGTCGGGACGATGCCACAGGGGAGCCCGCGCCTTTCTTGATAGATTTAGACACTCGTTTGAAATGGGAGCCATGCCACCCACGGGTGCGTCCGCGGAGCGGGCGGCGCCGTGACCCGACCGGGCAGATGGGCGCGCTATGGCTACGCCGCCCGAAGCCGCATCGGGCACGGACAGACCCGATGATGGACGTCTACGAGGCGGTGCGCAGCCGCCGTGCGGTGCGCGGATTCACCGATCGGTACGTCCCCAGAGAGGTGCTGGAGCGCGTGCTCTCCGCGGCCGCCTGGTCACCGTCCGGCTCGAACCTGCAACCCTGGCGCGCGTACGTCGTGACCGGCGCGCCGTTGGCCGGGATCAAGAGACGCGCCGGTGAGCGTCTGGCGGCGGGGGATCCCTGGGATGAGCGCCAGTACGAGATGTACCCGCCCACGCTGAGGTCCCCGTACCGCGAGCGGCGATCCACCTTCGGCGCTCAGCGCTACGGCGCGCTCGGCGTGGCTCGAGAGGACTGGCAAGCGCGGTACCGGGCAGCGGCCGGAAACTGGGACTGCTACGGTGCCCCGGCCGCCCTGTTCTGCTACATCGACCGGGACTTCGGCCCGCCCCAGTGGTCCGACGTCGGCATGTACCTGCAGACGGTCATGCTGCTTCTCCGAGCCGAGGGCCTGCACAGCTGCCCGCAGATGGCGTGGTCGCAGTTCCACGAGACGGTCGCGCAGGTGCTGTCGCCTCCCAAGGAGCTCGTCCTCTTTTGCGGCATGTCGATCGGCTATGAGGACGTCACGGTCCATCACACCCCCGTCGGCCGGGCGCCACTCGGTGAGACGGTCACGTTCGTCGGTGAATAGCTTCGCTCGAGGACGTCGCTACCGATGCCATCCTGCTCGAAGGCGATGACAACACCGTTCGACTCGCCGGGTGAAGGACACGGTGCGGGACACGCGCAGCGGAAATCGCGTGGACAAACCAGGGCTGGAATGACACGCACCCGGAGATCGAGGAGGCAGAGTGGCGCGGCCCACGGGGCCCACGGGGCCCACGGGGTTCACGGCGTCGATGTGCCTGTGGGCTCCTTCACGACCGTCTTCCGACCCGTCGGCTCGATCGGACCCACCGAAACTCGGCTCGGTACAACGCCGGAAGCTGCGGATGCTGGAGCGCGAGCCGAAAGTGGAGAACGAGCCGCTCGGTGAGCGATGGCGGACACTGTCCAGCGCGAGTCCCGACGTCCGGAAACGGCGAGAACAGGATCGGTCGATGCACGAGACGAACCCCGAAGTCGACGCCTTCATGGATGGAGCCCGCCAATGGCGGGAGGAGTTCGCGAGGTTGAGGGCCATCGCGCTCGACTGCGGGCTCACCGAAGAGCTGAAGTGGCGTGCTCCCTGTTACACGTTTCAGGACAAGAACGTCGTCATCCTGCAGGGATTCAAGGAATACTGCGCGCTCATGTTCTTCAAAGGCGCATTGTTGACCGATCCCGACGGCGTCCTGGTCGCGCCTGGAAAGCACATGCAGGCGGGACGCCAGGTTCGATTCACCGATGTCGACGAGGTCACCGAGATGGAGGCCACGCTGACCGCCTACATCGACGAAGCGATCGAAGCGGAGAAGGCGGGCTTGAAGGTGAAGCTCAAGAAGACCTCGGAGTACGCCGTCCCGGAGGAATTCCAGAGGGAGCTGGACGGCGATCCTGCTCTGAAGACCGCGTTCCACGCGTTGACGCCGGGAAGGCAACGAGCGTACATCCTGCATTTCTCCGGCGCCAAGCGATCGAAGACCCGGGCGTCCAGGGTCGAGAAGCACAGGCAGCGCATCCTCGACGGAAAGGGATTGAACGATCGCTGATCCCGATCCCGGACGGACCATGAACGCTCAGCCGCGCAGTGAAGGACGGCCGTGGTGGACGGGTGCCAGGGGAGAATGGTTCGTCGTGGCACAGACCGTGCTCTTCGCGCTGGTCGCCTTCGGACCACGTACCCTTCCGGGTCGGTCGGGCTCGTCCTTCCCATGGCCGCACGCATGTGCCGTCATCGGCGTCGCGCTCATGGCGCTGGGCGTCGCCGTGTCGCTCGCGGGGCTGCTGACGCTCGGGCGTCGCCTCACCCCTCTGCCCTTCCCAAAGGACGGGGCCGACCTGCTGCGGACGGGCCTCTACGCGCTGGTGCGTCACCCCATCTACAGCGGCATCCTCGCGCTCGCCCTCGGGTGGGCGCTGTACGTACAGGGGTGGCTCACCCTCGCATATGTCGCCGCGCTGCTCATCTTGCTGGACGCGAAGACGCGGCGCGAAGAGCGCTGGCTGGTGGACAAATTCCCCGAATATGCCGCCTATCGGCGTCGGGTGCGCAGGTTCGTCCCGTTCGTCTACTGACCGGCCACGGCCGGGGACGACGGATCACGGAGGTAAGGAGGGTGAGGGTGTCCAAGATCGACATCGCGGCGAAGCTCCGCAGCTTCACCGAACACTGGCAGCCGAAGGTGATCGGCCACGTGAATGACACGGAGATCAAGCTCGCGAAGCTCGAAGGGGCGTTCATCTGGCACCATCACGAAGCCCAGGACGAGATGTTCCTCGTCGTGAAGGGCCGCCTGCTCATGCAGTTCCGCGACCGGGAGGAGTGGGTGGAGGAGGGAGAGATGATCATCGTCCCGCGCGGCGTCGAGCACCGCCCGATCGCGCGCGAGGAGGTGCACATCATGCTCGTGGAGCCCACGGGAACGCTCAACACCGGGAACGTGCGAGACGAGCGGACCGTCGACGAGCCCGAGCACATCTGAGGAGCGGTCTCGCAGGACGGCGCGCACGCCGTCGCTCCACTCCTGGCAGGTCCGCAGGCCGTAGCCTGGGTTGCAGCACAGCCTGCCCGCGACGCTTCCGTGCGCATCGAGGGTGACGACCGCGCCGATCGGTTGCCCGACTTCCGGTTCGACCAGCAGCTGCCCGACGTCGAACACGACGGCCTCCATTCCGTCCTAGTCGCGCGCGAAGCGCCGGACCATGCCGGAGAACATCCGGTCCACCATGCCTGGGGCGAATTGTGACATCACAACCAGCGCGCGCTGCTCCACGACCTCCCTGCGCTCGCGTTCGATGGCCGCCGCGATCGACGCCGCGACGCGATGCACGTCTGCCCGCCGGCGCCGCATGGTTGGCAGGTCGAGGCCGGCCTCATGCAGGGATGCGCGGTCGAATTCGGTTTCCGTCTCCGGCGCGCAGTAGCTGAGCACCCGAATGCCGTACCGCGCGAGTTCCATGCGCAGCCCATCGGACACCGTGTTGAGCATGCTCTTCGTTCCGGCGTACGGGGCAAGAAAAGGGATCGTCCGCTTGCCGAGCATCGACGAGATGTTGACCACCATCCCACGGCTCTCGCGCAGCGCGGGCAGCGCGGCCTGCACGAAGCGGATGGGACCGAAGACGTTGGTCCGCAGGAGGCGGTCCAGGTCGTCCTCGGTGATGCGGGCGACCTCGCCGAAGTAGCCGACGCCGGCGTTGTTGACGAGCAGATCGAGCGCGCCGAAGCGGTCCGTCACGCGGGTGACGGCCGTTCGCACAGCGCGTTCGTCCCGCACGTCACCCGGAGTCGACAGCGCCTGTCCGCCGCCGGCAGCGATCTCTTGTTCGAGTTCTGCGAGCAGCTCGGACCGACGCGCGAACAGGCCCACCCGGCACCCCTTCGCTGCCAGCACGCGGGCGAGTTCCCTTCCGATGCCGCTCGAGGCTCCCGTGACGAGCGCCACGCGTCCGTGCAGTTCCATCC
>JBJKSF010000143.1:0-6680 GCA_046704285.1 Longimicrobiales bacterium
GATCACCTGAGCCGGTTCCGGGCCCTGAGTCGAGCGGGCTCGCGCCATGGCGCCCCATGAGACCCAGGATTCGATCATGAGACAGCGTTCGTGTCCGTCGCTCTTCGCGCTGCTGCCCGCGCTCGTGCTGATCACGACCCCCGGGCGCGCTGCCGCGGCCGCGGCTCCTGTCCGTACGGTTCGGTGCGTGGCTTCCGCACACGCCACCCGGGGGGCGGCCGCCTTCGACCGGCGGTGGACCTTCCTCCCGCTCAAGAGCAGCCAGGTAGCGCTCTTCCAGACGCTGTCGCTCGTGATCCGCCGTGACGGTGCCAAGGTGACCGTCGAGCAGATGTGGGGAAGCGGCCAGTACGCCTTCCGCACCGCGATGACGCTGACGACGGGGGGAACGGTGAACGAGGTGCCCGTGACCGACCGGGTCTGGCCGACCCAGCCGTTCATGGGCGTGTCGATGAAGGTGGGCTCGAAGCAGCGGGTCACGGCGACGTGGAGTGACGAGGGCCGCACCCTGGTCGTGGAGCGGCACTACACCGTGCTCGTCTCGCAGGGCCAGCGCGAGGTGAGCAGCACGGACACGTACAAGCTCGGACCTGGAGACGACCTGCTCACGCTGGACATCGTGCGCCCGACTCGCGTCGGAGGCCCGCCGCTCCACTACGCGTTCAAGCGTGCGGGCACCAAGGACGCCTACGTGATGCGGCTGGAGAACCACTGGACGGTGGCGGGCGACCTCGACCAGAACGCGTTCCTCATCAGCCTTCAGGGCCTGGCCAACACCGCCGCGCCGCGCCTCTACTTCATCTACCCGAAGGACTGGGCGTTCAAGTTCACGCCCGGCCTGTACCAGTTCTATCAGAAGGACCTGGACTACACGTTCACGGAGTTGAAGACGCCGGAAGAGGCCCTCGACTCCCTCAAGCGGTACGTGAAGGGCTACATCGTCTGGGACAGGAACGTGCGGAGCTCCCTGGACGTGGCCTTCACGCTGGCAGGGATCGAGCGCGGCGTCGTGGTGAGCGCGGACCAGATCCCGATGGTCGAGAAGGCGGGGCTGAAGAAGCTCGCCGACCTCCGCGGCATGTTCACCGGCATGGACGACGCGCAGATCTTCCGGAAGGCCTACGAGACCTGGGGACCCGAGACCAGCCGGACGACGATCGTCTGGATGGGCGGCGCCTCCGGGAAGGTGATGCTCCCGGGAGTCGCCGACTACGCCATCGCCAAGCACGCCTTCGTCGCGGACCTCTCGACGAACCCCGCGGACACGGCGGAGTACGCGCTGGCCAAGGAGATCCTGGGCAAGCAGAAGCCGCTCTCGATGGTCCTGGGGTGGCACTCCTACGCCAAGGACCTGGAGCGGCAGTTCGTCACGCTGACCTCGAGCTTCGCGCTCCGTGTCGAGGGCCTGAACACCTTCCCTGACCTCAGCTTCACGAGCATGACGCCGCCCGAGCCGGGCTTCGTGTTCCACAACCACCACAACGTGGTGCCCGGCAAGGTCTACAAGCCGGAGAAGAAGGTCTACATCGCCTGCCTGCAGAGCGACGGTCTGGGCCTCGGAGCGTGGGAAGAGCCGGGACGGGGCTCGATGCCCTATGCGTGGGAGACCACGATCAACTGGACTTGGATGGCGCCCGCCATGCTCGAGTACTACTACAGCACCGCCACCCCCAACGACCTGTTCATCGGAGCGCTGACGGGTCCGGGCTACATGTATCCCAAGGCGATTCCGCCGAAGATGCTCCCCCGCGTGATCAGCCTGGCCGACTCGCTCATGGACAAGCTCGACATCGACATCTTCGAGACGATGGACTACTCGCAGGGTGCGACGATCACGGGGAACACGGAGCTGCCGAAGTACGTCGTGGACGCCTACTACGAGGCGATGCCCGACGCGATCGGCTTCGCCGACGGCTACGCCCCCGCCTACACGTTCGCCTCCCGCGACGGCCGGCCGTTCGTCTCGTTCGACTACTATCTATCACCCGACCGGCCGGAGGCGGCGGCCGCCGCCGACATCGAGGAGCTCGCGCGGCTGAATCCCGAGCGGCCCTACTTCCTCCTGATCCACGTGCGCGAGTCGAACAGCATCGAGCGCGTGAAGTCCATCCTCGACCGCCTCGGGCCCGAGTTCGAGGTCGTTCCCATGGACGTGTTCATGAAGCTCGCCGGGCAGGACCCGACGTTCAAAACGCGATACTATCCGTCGAACCCGAAGCGGTAGGCGGCCGGGCCCCGTCCACCCGCTGGAAGCCGAAGGAGGCTCGATGAAGCCCCCAAGGAACCTGGTGACATCGTCGGCCGCGTGTGCTGTAGCCCTGATGGGTCTGTGGGCCTGCCGGTCCGGGACGGCGACGATCTGCACCCTGGTCGGGTGTACGAGTGGGCTCACGCTCGACTTCGCCGCGGCGCTGGACAGCGGGACCGTCGTCTCCGTCCAGGCGGCCGACAGCGTGCCCCGCACCATCCGGTGCGGCGTGGACGTGTCGTGTGGCGACAAGATCTTCCTCGCGGACTACACCGTGGCGGAGGCCGAGGTCACGATCACGACGCCCGGCGGTCGGCAGGTGAGCCAGCAGATCCACCCGACGTACGAGAAGTCGCAGCCGAACGGAGCGAGCTGCCCGCCCACGTGCTATCAAGCCACGGTGGATCTGCAAATCCCCTGATGCAGCCCGTCGCTCGGACGGGGCCGCGAATCCTCCAGGTGGAGGTCTCGAGGGCCTTGGGTCGGCCGTTCCCGCACCACGATGCGAGCTCCCGTGCGCACGACGGCGATCAGTAGCCGGAGCCGGGCGTGGAGAGGGTGTCCGTCACCGGCGCGCCGCTGGTGCCCACGACGTACCAGGTGCCACCGAAGTGGGTGATCCCCTCGCCGGTCACCTGGCCCGCCGCCGTGTCCTTGACGAAGGTGTACAGCGGATGCCCGTCATAGGTGACCTGGAGCGAACCGCCAGGCCGGGTGAAGCTACCGAGCATGCCGGCGTTCACACCGCTTCCCGCGCTGGGCGTGCCCGTCGTGGTGAGCGGCGGCCATATCGGGGTGCACCCGCTGGCGGTGGTGCAGACCGTCGAGGTGGGCGTGTCGCCGGTGTTCATGTACAGCGTCATGCCGGTCGAGGTCACCAGGATCGTTCCATACTTGGTGTTGGCGGTGCTGTTCACCGCGGTGCCGCCGGCGTTGTGCGAGGTCGAGCCCGCCGGCGACGAGGGCGAGGAGCTGCAGGAAGCGAGGGTCAGGCCGAGAAGGCCGACGCCCATCGCGGCGAGGAACGGTGGACTCCAGAGATGACGAGGCTCGGGCAGATTCATGGGACGACCTCCGATTCGCATAGAGCCCGGCACCACCGGGCGCGGAGCGAGCGGTGGGGGCCCGGGATAGTATCTGTAACAATTCCGATTAGTGGCTGGTTCCGCCGGGGCGCGAGCGATGGCGTGATGTGGAGTTTGTGCGCTGAGAGGAACAGCAACCCCAACCACGCGGGGCCCCGGGCTTCGCTCGCCGAGACACGGACGAGCACGAAGGGGAAAGGGCCGAGCTGAGGGCGGACCCATCAGCCGTGACCGGGAGGCGCTGGAGGGACGATTGCTCCGGCGACCTGCTAGCCCGCACCGCGTCGGCACACGGTTCCGGCCTCGAGTCCCTCGTTCTCGCCCGCCGCGCAGTCCTGTTCCACCAGGGGATGCAAGGCGCCGAGCCGCGCGGCCAGCGCGGACATCGCGTGGAGGTACATGGTGTCCGCCACGCGTCGCCGGCCGTCCCGCGCCAACGCCAACGACAGCCCGACCGTGGCCCGCTCGCGCACCGGGTCCGTCGGCGCCAGACGGGCGCGCGCCAGCGAATCCGCCCTCTCGTACGTCGGCTCCGTATCGGGCTCACGGCGAGCGAGCTGCACCTGCCCCAGGCGCACGAGCGTACGCACGGTCTCCCGTGGCGAGTCTTCCGTGGTGGTCTCACGAATCGCCAGCGCCTGGCGCAGCCAGCGCTCCGCCGCGGCCAGGTCGCCGCGGCGGAGGTCGAGCACGCCCAGCGCGTGCATGGCGTACCCGACGGCCCGGTGCTTGGGGCCGAGCGTGGCGCGGAAGACGTTCAGGGCCGCGTGCAGGAGCGAGTCCGACTCCGCGAAGTCCCCCGGCCTTCCCCGCAACGCGAGCAGGTCGCCGAGCGAGAAGTAGGACTCCGCCATGAACCTCGCGTCGGGTCCGAGCACCCTGAGCCGGATCGCGAACGCGTGGCGAAGGTACGGCTCCGCCTCGTCGTAGCGGCCGTCCTCACGGAGCATCATCCCCAGGTTGTCGAGTGCCTCGGCCGTCGTGAGGCTGCCGCTGTCGGCACGTTGCCAGAGGTGGAGCGATTCACGCAGGAGGGGCTCGGCCTCCCGGTACCGGCCCTCGATGGCGAGCGTCAGACCGTAATCGTTCATGACGCGGGCCCGGCGCACGTCGTCGGGGCCGTAGATCCGGGACTGGAGCTGCATCGCCCTCCGATAGGACGCCCTCGCCTTGGCATCCTCGCCCATCCGGTCGTACTCGTTCCCCAGATTGTCGATCGCGGCGATGATGGTGGGCTGCGACAGGCCTCCCGATCGCTGCCCCAGGTCGATGGCCCGCTCGTAGGCGGCCGCCGCCGAGTCGGGAAAGCCGAGCCGGTCGTACGCGTCTCCCGATCCCACGATCGCGCGCACGGTCGTGGAGTCCACCGGTCCGGGCAGCGAGCCACGCACTTCGAGCTCGCGCCCGTACAGCTGCTCGGCTCTTCGATACTCTCCGAGCGACATCTCCACGCTCGCGAGCACCCCAAGGAAGTCCGCCTGCAGACGGGGCTGGCCGCTCAGCGAGTCCACGCGCTCCACCCCGCGCTGGAGCAGCTCGCGCGCGGTGATCGTGGCACCGCGGTTCTCGTTCGGGTCGCTGGCCTGGAACAGGTTCGTGAGGAAGTCCTTGACCGCGTTCGACTCGGAGAGCGCCGCCTCGGCGGAGCTGCGGGCGGCCTCGGCGCGCCGCGCCTGCCAGAGCGTGGCGCCGAGCCCGGCAAGGAGCGACAGGAAGAGGAGCGTCACGGCGCCCACGGCGGCCTTGTGCCGCGCCGCGAACTTCCGGGCGCGGTAGCCCACCGAGCTCGGCCGGGCGAGCACCGGGTCTCCGGAGAGCATCCGGTCCACGTCCTCCGCGAGCTGCGCCACGGACGCATAGCGCAGCTCCGGCTCCTTGCGCATCGCCTTCGCGATGATGTTGTCGAGGTCGCCGCGCACGGAGCGGGCGCTCACGCCACTTCCGGCGCCCTGCCTCTTCAGCGCGTCACTGGCGCGCGGTGCGTCGAGCTGCAGCACGCGGCGGCGCACCTCCTCGGTCGAAGGGCCGTCCGCAGCGAAGGGGTGCACGCCCGCGACCAGCTCGTAGAGCAGCACGCCGAGCGAGTACACGTCCGTGGCGACCGTGACCCGGTCGCCGCGGAGCTGCTCGGGACTTGCGTAACCGGGCGTGAGGCGTGGAGCGAGCATCGTGACGTCGGACGGGCCCTCGACGTCGAGCAGCTTGGCGATTCCGAAGTCGACGAGCTTGAGCGTGCCGTCCGCCCCGACGAGGACGTTCGAGGGCTTGAGGTCGCGATGCACGACGAGCGAGCCGTGCGCGTGCTGGACGGCGTCGCACACCTGGCGGAAGAGACGAAGCCTTTCGCCGAGCGGCAGCCGGTGCTGTGCGGCCCACGTGGTGATCGGCGACCCGTCGATGTACTCCATGACCAGATACGGCGTGCCGTCGGGTGCCTCGCCGCCGTCAACGAGCGACGCGATGTGCGCATGATTCAGGTCCGCGAGGATCTGTCGCTCGGCCCGGAAGCGTCGCTCGAGCTCGGGATTCGCGAACCCGCCGCGGACGAGCTTGATCGCCACCCGGGCGCGGTACGCGTCGTCCACACGCTCGGCGAGCCAGACGCTGCCCATGCCGCCGTGGCCGAGCTCGCGCACGAGCCGGTAGGGACCGAGCTGCCACCCGGCGCGATCGTCGTCGTCGCCGATCGCGAGCGTCGCGGCCCGTACCGCACTGGTCATGAACGCGTCGTCGCCCCCTGCGTCCCCGGTGCGCAACAGGCGGCGCACCCGGGCGCCCAGATCGGGATCGCCCGCGCAGGCTTCATCGATGAACGGGCCGCGCTCCGCCTCGGGGCGCTCGAGCGCCTGGTCGAACAGCTCCTGGAGCCGCGTGAAGCGTCCCCTGTCCATGCCTGTCATCCCCCGAACAGCCGGTGGTAAACCCAGCTTGGAGCGAGACGGAGACCACGGGTTGCCGTCGGTGTCGACACGCCCGGCACGCGCGTCACGTCGTCATGGCACAGGCCCGCTCGGCGTGGGGAGGGTTGCGGTCCGCGGCGCGAACATAGGTCCGCGCCGCGGAAGCCGCCACGGTTCGACCGCGACCCGTGAGGTCGCACGTCGTCCCGCTCCCTCGTGACCCGCGCAGCGCTCACTGAATGGTGTCGACCGCCGCCGAGTCGCCGCGCATCCCGGCGGTCGCAGTCGATGAGCTGGCGCCGCCGGCGCCGGGGGCGCCGATCTGGTAGACGACGCCGTTCCCGGTGAAGCGGCCGTTGCCGATCACCAGCACGCCGATGGACGGTCCGCCGCCGCCACCCCCGCCCTGCCCGCCGCCGCCGCCGGCTCCGCCCGCTCCCCCCCTGC
>JBJKSF010000144.1:0-3639 GCA_046704285.1 Longimicrobiales bacterium
CATGCAATCTAGCGGGTTGCGGGAGACGGCGTGGCGGCGCCAGCGGAAGGCTCTCGACGCGCCGATCGATCTCGCTCGAGGGGACGCGCTACTCGGCGCCGAGCGCCCTCACGGGGTCGACTTTCGCCGCGCGCCAGGCCGGGAGCGCGGCCGCCAGAAGGCCGACGGCCAGGAGGACGACGGCGACGGCGGCCAGGACGATCGGGTCGTGGGCCGACACGCCGTAGAGCAGCGACGCCACCAGCCGGCCGAGGATCAACGCCAGGCCGACGCCTACCACAACACCCACGCCGACGAGACGGAGGCTCCCTCCCAGCACCAGCGACACGACATCGCGCACACGCGCGCCGAGGGCCGTGCGCACACCCATCTCGTGGGTCCGCTGGCTCACGGAGTACGCTACCACGCTGTAGACGCCGACGGCCGCCACCAGGAGGGCGAGAAGGCCGAGCACGCCGAACAGCGCGGTACCGGTCTCCCAGGGCCGGTACTGAGAGCCGATCAGCTCGCTGCCGGCCTCGACCTCGGGGGGGGCGGCGCCGGGAAAGGCAGAGCGGAGCGTGCGCCGGATCGCGGCGGCGACCGTTGCCTGCTCTCCCGGGGCGGTCCGGGCGATCACGACGTCGCCGCCGCTGATCGGCTGCTGCGCCAGCGGCGTGTAGAGGACGACCCGCTGCGGCTCGATCACATTCGCGAGGTGTGCGTCCTCGGTCACGCCGACGACGGTCAGGCACGGCGACGTCGCACGGAAGAGTCTCAGGCACTTGCCGATAGCATCCGCTCCCGGCCAGTAGAGTCTCGCCGCGGTCTCGTTCACGATGACGACGCCGGGGGATCCCGTGTGGTCTCGGTCATCGAAGGCGCGTCCCCGCACGAGCGTCACGCCCGTCGTCCGGAAGAAGCCGGGCGACACCGCGATCGCGGCGGGCTCGCGATTGTCCGGCGACGGCACCTCCCGCCCGTCCCCGAGGAACCACTCGGTCATCGCGAAGCCGTGCATCGGCATCGACGAAGCCACGGCTGCCCCCTCGACCCCCGGAGCGTCGGCGAGCCGTGCGGCCACGTCGCTCAGCACGTTGCCCACTGCCGCGGCGTGCTTCCACAGGTAGGAATAGTCGTAGGCGCCGTCCGGCTTGAGCCAGAACACCCTGCCCATCACCAGCCGGTCCATCTGGTACCCGAGGTCGATGCCGCGGACGTCCTGCAGGCTGCGCAGGAAGAGGCCGGCACCCACGAGGAGGAGGACGGAGAGCGACACCTGGGCCACCGTGAGGCCGGCACGGAGGCGCGAGTGGCCGGCGCCGCCGTCGCGCGGCCCGCTCTTGAGCTCCGTGGCGAGGTCCGGTCGGCTGGAGCGCAGCGCCGGCACCAGGCCGGCGGCGAGGCCCGTGATCAGCGTCAGAGCGACCCCGAAGAGGAGCAGCCGCTGGTCGAATACGTCGCCCGAAGCCCAGTGCACCGAGGGCAGCAGCAGCGTCCGGAGCACCCTGCCTCCCCACGCCGCGAGCACCAGGGCCGCGACCCCGCCCGCGGCCGAGAGCACGACGGCCTCCACGAGCAGCTGTCGGACCAGGCGACCCCGTGAGATGCCCAGCGCCGCGCACACGGCAATCTCCCGCCGGCGCCTCATCGCACGAAGCAGGAGGAGGTTGGCCACGTTCGCGCACGCGACCAGAAGGACGATGAGCGCGACCCCGATGAGCCGCCACGTGATCGCCACGTCCGGCGCCGGGGCCACCGTGGGACCCAGCGCCTCCAGCAGCGGACCGGTGAGCACCGCCCCGGTCGTGTCGGGGTCTAAGCCCTCCATCGCGGCCCTCTCTCCCCGCCGATACACGGCCGTGGCGACGGCGGCGATCCATCCGCTGCGCACGTCCCGCTGCGGGCGGACGAGAACCGAGAAGCCGACTGAGTAGAAGCGCCAGTACCGGTACCATGGCACTCCCCCGATCGTCCCGCCGGGAAGACCCGCGAGCGGCACCCATACGTCGGTGGCGTCCAGGTCGGTTCCCGAGAACCCGCGCTGCGCCACGCCGATGACCGTGTACGCCCGGTCCGCGAGGGTGACCACCCGGCCCAGCACGGTCCGGTCGTCCCCGAACCGCCGCTGCCAGTATCCGTAGCTCAGCACCGCCACGAGCGCGTCGGCGGACCGGCCCAACCGGGTCTCGCTCGGGTCGAAGAACCTCCCCAGGAACGGGCGGACGCCGAGAACGGAGAAGTAGTCCGCCGACGCGTACGACAGGTTCACGGAGCCCGTGGGCACCAGGGGATAGCCGGAGAACTGGCCCGGCGGAACGTATTCGGCCGTACGCGCGCGCGGTGCGAGCGCCGAGTCGATGGCGGCTGCCGCGGCGTACACGAAGCCCCGCTGCATCGCGGTCACGCCGCCGAGCGTCAAGTTCGTCCGCAGGTACAGCCGGCGCACACCACCGGGATCGACCACGCCTGCGGGGGGCTCGACGAACAACCTGTCGGCCAGAGAGAACACGGCCGCCGTAGCGCCGAGGCCGAGTGCGAGCGTGATGATGACGAACCCGGAGACTGCGCGGTCCCGCAGGAGCGCGCGGACCGCAGAGCGCAGGTCCTGGACGACGTGGTCCAGCCAGGTCCAGCCGTAAGCCTCTCTCGCGCGCTCGCGCACCGCGAGCAGATTGCCCATGGCGCGGCGCGCGGCGGCGCGCGCGTCCTCCTCCGACATCCCCGCCGCCATGTTGCGCTCCGTCTCCGCCTCGAGGTGGTAGCGCAGCTCCTCGTCGAGCTCCTCGCGCTCGCGACGCGCCGAGACGAGGCCCCGGAGTCGCATCAGCCATCCGCTCGGCATGGGCGCCTCTCCGCGCTATTCCAGCTCGAGGATGGCGCCCAGGGCCGCGGAGAAGCGCTCCCAGGCGTCCCGCTCGACCACGAGCTCTTTGCGCCCGGCAGCCGTCAGCTCGTAGTAGCGGGCCCGACGGTTGTTCTCCGACACGCCCCACTCGCCCTTCACCAGGCCGCGCGCCTCCAGCCGCCTGAGCGCCGGGTAGAGCGAGCCGTAGTTCACGTCCAGCACGCCCCGCGTCGTCGCCTGGATCGACTGGGTGAGCTGCCACCCGTTGGCGCGCCCCGCGCGCAGCAGCTTCAGCACGATGAGGTCGAGCGTGCCCTGCAGCACGTCCAGCTTGCGTCCGGCCATCGGCACGTCCTCTAGATAAGCAATAAGAGATGCCGCATGGTACAACGGACGCCTGCACGCCGCCAGCCCCGTCACTCCGGGGGCGCGTCGCCTGGCCCGCACACAGGTGGCGAAGCTTCGCGCGCTCGGGGGAGGCGCTCTTCCTCGCAGCGCGCAGGCGTGGCCCGCGCGTGCCGCCGCGCCTCGGCGGGAGGGGGCAGGGGTGGGGCGAGGGCGCAGGCGGCGAGGACCGGATGGAGCGAGAACAGCAGCGGACGGCAGGAGGCGACGGCGACCCCGAGTAGGCGGACCGCGGAGAGGGAGTGCGCCTCCCCCGACCGTACGGGCTTCGCGCCACCCTCCCCCCACCCGCGCGAAGGGGCGGGCCCCCCTGGGACCCGCCCCCCTTGCGTCACGCGGCGACCGGCGATCGGCGCGCGGACGATCGACGCAGCATCGACCGTCTACACGACCCCCTGATCGAGCAT
>JBJKSF010000145.1:0-5833 GCA_046704285.1 Longimicrobiales bacterium
GGCCCACGTCGATCGAACCGGGGCGATCACGGCCGCCAATGATTCGGACATCCTCCAATACAACCGGGACCACTACTCCTACGTCTGGCCGCGCGACGGGGCGCTCGACGCCCTGGCCGATGCGGTCGAGCGGCTCGCGCTGGCCGGGGGCGATCCGGCCGACGAGGCGTGTCTCGTGATGGCCCGGGCGCTCGTCTCCCCCGCCGTCGCCAGCCGACTGGTCGCGCGCCTGGGCTCGCAGCGCGAGGAGCAGCGCCGGGAGGATCTCATCACGCTGTGTCGGCGAATCGGCCACGACATGGCGCTCGCGGTGTCCGACGCCCTCTCCGAGACGACGGACCGCTACGCACGGCGGGCCTTCATGGAGGCCATGGTGGCGATGGGCCCCGCCGGCATGGACGTGCTCGAGCAGATGATGGAGGACCCGCGCTGGTTCGTGGTGCGCAACGCCGTGGCGATCCTCGGGGAGGCGGGCGGGGATCGGGCGGTGGAGCTCGTCACGACGGCGCTCGCGCACACGGACGCGCGCGTACGCCGGGAGGCGCTCCTGGCGCTTGCGCGCATCGGAGGCGAGGACGCGGGGATGCTCGTATACGGGATGATCCAGGATACGGACCCGGAGGTGCGTCTGGCGGCCGCCATGGCCGCGGGCGAGCTCAGGGTGGAGCGGGCCCTGAAGCCGCTGCTCGCGCTGCTCGAGGGAGAGAACGACGAGGGTGTCGTGATCGGGGTGCTGCGCGCGCTGGGCCGGCTCGGCGACCCGGGTGCGGTGGGCAGCATCGAGAAGCGCGCCGTGGGCTCGCTCTTCTCGCGTCCCCCGGCGGACGTGCGCATCGCCGCGTACCGGGCGCTGCACAGCATCGGGACGCCGCATGCCCGGAGCCTCCTCGACGCGGCGCGGAGCGACCGGAACCCCGAGGTGCGCGCGGCCGTGCAGCAGATCCTCGCCTCGCGCTGAGGCTCCTCGCACGGCCGGGGGCTGCAAGCCTGTGCGGTCCGGCGCGGGTCAGACAAGTCCGAGGACCCCGGCGAGGGCGCGCAGGAAGAGGAGGCCCTCGCGGGCACTGGCGAGAGGGCCGAGGACGCGGTCTCCGGCCGCGTGGGCGAACAGGCTCGTGACCGTGGAGCGCGCGAGCACGCCAGGCGGCAGGGCGCGGGCGAGCCGCACCCCCTCCGAGTACGGGATCAGCCGGTCCCGGCGTCCGTGGAGGATGTGGACGGGCCGATCGAGACCCGTGAGCACGGGCCCCGGATCGAGCGAAGGATCCGCACGCACCGCTGCGGCGACGAGGGCTGCCGCCAGCCCGTCCGTCTCGCTCCCCGGAGACTCGCCCAGCCCCGGAGGGCAGAAGAGGTCGAAGAGCGCGCCGGCGTCGCGCGGCATGGCGGTGCGGAGCTCGCTCGCGAGCGCGTCGAGCCGGGGGTCCCAGGGATCGAGGCCGAGGTCGCCGGCGAGCGCCGCCAAGCGCTCGAGCGCGGCGCACACCGGCCCCGCGTCCTCGTAACCGGGAACGCACGTCAGGTAGTTGGCGCCCACGACCCACCTGCCGTAGGGGTCGGGGCGGAGGTGGTGGAGGTGCCCGTCCAGCTCGTGCTCTCCGGTGAACTGGAAATGCACGGTGCGGGACAGGTCGCGGTAGCCGCCGAAGGCGACCACCCCGCCCACCACCTCGCGCACGTCGGGTCGCGTCACGACCGCGAGCGCCTGGGGCGCACCGAACGAAAATCCGACCAGGCCGATCCTGCCGGGCGCGACGCCGGCGTGCTCGGCGAGCGCAACGAGCGAAGCGCGCACGCTGCTCGGCGTCACGTCCGGAGCGAGTCGCAGCGCACGCCATTCCGGGACGTCGGGGACCGCGACGACGGCTCCGGCGGCCGCCAGCGCCCGGGTGAAGCGCACGAGGGTCGGATGCCTGCGGCCGGAGCGGGTGATGCCGTGCAGGACGATCCAGGCGGGCGGGGACCGGCGCGCGGGCCGTGGCGCCAGGAGCGTCAGCGGGATGCTCACGCCGTCCCGGTCCACCTCGACCTCCCGGACGGAGACGCGCGCCCGGTCCGTCAGCCACGCGTGGAGGTAGCGGGGCACGCGCAGGAACGTCGACGGCATGGAGCCAACGTAGCGGGCCGTGTTCCGGCGCCGCCAGGCGGAAGCCGCCGCGCGGGGTGGCGGACGCGTCGCCCGTCCGTCGGGCTCGGACGGCGCGCAGGGTGCGGTCTCGCGCCACGGTGGCGGACACGATGCCGCTTCTTGCGCCCGCATCGACGGAACCGGCATCATGGCTCGGCGCGGGCCGGCCGCCCCCTGCACGCGCATCGGGCTCCCCGGCAGGGCAGGCGGGGCGCTCTCCCACTTCAGCGACCCGCCGGGTGCCGGCGGGGTGAGGCGATGACCGAGCGACGACCCCCGTACGCATCCGCGGTTCTCGCGGCCTTGGCAGTCTTCGCGCTCTACGTGGCGACCCTCGCGCCCACTACGGCCTTCTGGGACACCAGCGAGTACATCGCGACCGCCTGGATCCTCGGGATTCCCCACCCGCCCGGCAACCCGCTGTTCGTGCTGCTGGCGCGCTCGTGGATCGTCCTGCTGTCACCGCTCGGGCTCTCGGTGGCCGTGCGCATGAACCTCTTCGCCGCCGCCACCAGCGCCGCGGCGAGCGGCTTCCTCTTCCTCGTGGCGCACCGCGTGCTGCTTCCGCATCTGGGCTCCTGGCGCCGGGCGCTGGCGGGGGCGGGGGTGGCGGTCCTCGTGGGCGCGACGGCGCTCACCGTGTGGGACCAGTCCACGGTCAACGCGAAGGTCTACACGGTGAGCGTGATGATCATCGCGGCCGTGACCTGGCTCGCGGTGCGCTGGCGCGACGTCCGGGACGAGCCCGGGAGCGAGCGCTGGCTCCTCGGAGCGCTCTTCCTGCTCGTCATCGGCTCGACGAGCCACATGATGTCCGTCCTGCCGCTCCCGGCGCTGGGCCTGCTCGTGCTCCTGGCCGATCCGGCTGTGCTGCTGCGCCGGGCGTTCCTCCTGCGCGCGGTCGCGGTCGTGGTCGTCGGGCTCTCGGTCAACTTCGTCCTTCCGGTGAGGGCGGCCCGGGAGCCGGCCATCGACGAGGGCGCGCCGACCTGCTCCTCGTTCCTCGGGGCGGCGGAGGCAGTGTACACGCAGGGACGCACCGGATGCCCCGCGCTGGCCGACAACCTGACCCGGAAGCAGTACGCCACGCCTCCGGTCACACAGCGCAAGGCGCCGTTCGGGGCGCAGCTCCTGAACTACTTCCAGTACTTCGACTGGCAGTGGGCGCGCGGGCTGGATCCCTCGCCGTTGCCCGGGACTGCGCGCACGCCGTTCACGCTCCTCTTCCTGGCGCTCGGCCTGCTGGGCCTGTGGGCGGCCTGGCGGGCCGATCGCCTCGTGGGCACCTACCTCGCGACGCTCGTCGTCACGCTCACGGTGGCGCTCGTCTTCTATCTCAACTTCAAGTACGGCTATTCCCTCGCGCCGCAGGTGACCGACAGAGGGCTCCACGAGGTGCGCGAGCGCGACTACTTCTACATCGCCAGCTTCATCATCTGGGGATGCCTGGCGGGCATCGGCCTCGCCTGGGCGTGGGGCGTCCTGGCGGCGCAGCTCCGATCGGCTCGACGCTACGTGCTCACCGCTCCCGTGCTGTTGATCGCGGCCATGCCGCTCGCGCTCAACTGGCGGTGGGCCTCGCGGGCGGGCGACTGGTCGGCGCACGACTGGGCGTACGACCTGCTCATGAGCGTGGAGCCGTACGGGGTCCTCTTCACGAACGGCGACAACGACACGTTCCCGCTCTGGTACCTGCAGCAGGTGGAGGGCGTCCGCAAGGACGTCACGGTGATCGTCGGCGAGTACCTGTCGACGTCGTGGTACCCGAAGCAGCTCCAGAGGCTCACCGGTCCCGGCCGCCAGCCCGTCTTCGACCCGGCGCAGGAGGCGGGCGTCTATCACGCTCGGGCGGCGGTCCCCAAGGATCCCGTGCTGTCGATGAGCCCGGAGGCGATGGACGAGGTCGCTCCGATCCAGCTGGATACGTCCGCCACGATCGCCTTTCCGGGCCTCACGATCATGTATCCGAAGGGGGCGGTGCTGAGCCGTGCCGACCAGCTCATGCTGCGGATCATCTACGACTCCTACCGGGAGCGGCCGATCTACTTCTCGGCGGTGGCAGGCCTGATGAACGGGATCGGCCTGGCTCCGTGGGCGGTGCGCCAGGGACTCGTCGCCAAGCTGGTGCTCCGCGACCTGAAGGGGCCCCAGCCCGACACGCTCGTCCAGGGAGGTCCCAGCTACGGGGGAGAGTGGTTCGCCCTGAGCCGCAGCCTCGAGCTGTACGACCACGTGTACAGGTTCCGCTCGCTGCGCAGCCGCGCCATCTGGCCGGACCGCGCGACCCTGAACATCCCCGCCGACTACTACGTGACCGCGCTCCAGATGGCCGACGTCGCGCGCAGGGTGGGCCTGGACAGCGCGACCGTGGGCCGCCTGGAGCGCGACGCCCTCTCGTTCCAGCGGGTCGCGGAGGGTGGATCCGGAGGCACGCCGAAGGACGCCGGCATGCACTGAGGTGCCGCCCGCGGGCGGTGATGGCAGGGGATGGAGGGGCCGCCGACGGGGCGGCCCCTCCGCGCGTCGGGGCGCTTCCGCCCGCCGCTACTTCCCGCCGCCTCCGGAGCCGGCCTTCGTGGTGATCACGATGACCCCGTGCGCGCCGCGCGCGCCGTAGGGGGCGGTGGCCTTCGGCCCCTTCAGGATGCTGATGCTGCGGATGGAGCTCGGGTCGAGGCGGGTGGCGGACCCGAGATCCACGGCCTTGCCGTCGACGAGGACGAGCGGGCGCACGGAGTCCGGGAGCGTGACGGCGCTCCCGCGCCAGACGACTGCGGATGGCCGGTACGTGCTGTCCGGCACCGTGCGAAAGACGAGGTTGCCCCCGCGGGTCTCCCCGGTTGCCGCCGGAGACAACCGCACGGACGCGGTGGGTGCCGTCGATCCGGCCACGGAGGCACCCGCCGTTCCCGATCCGTTCTGTACCCCGGTCGGCGCGGGCGTCTCGCACGCCACCGCCGCCAGGAGCACGCCTGCCACGAGGGCCGCCGCGGTCGCCCAGCGTCCCGCGGGCCTGCTTCCGTTCACGATCATCTTCAGCCTCCTCTCCAGGAGTGTCGGGGACTTCGAGAGCGCCGCCACGGCCAGGGGATGAGCCGCCGAGCGCCTTCCCACCTCGAGGAGCAGCGCGCCGTAGGACGAAGGGGTGGCCCCCCGCCGCAGCACGCGCGCGTCGCAGTCCACCTCAGCGGCTGCGCGCAGGCGCCGGAGCTGCCACCAGAGCGCCGGGTTCCAGGGCGCGAGCGTCACGCCGAGCGCGCCCGCAAGCAGGAGCCAGGCGTCCCCGGAAGCGCGGTGCTCGTCCTCGTGGGCCCAGACCATGTCCAGGCGGGCTCGGTCGAGCCCGAGGGCCCAGCGTGGGAAGACGACCCGGGGAGTGCGCAGCCCCAGGACCGCCGGGCCGAAGTCCTCCGAGACGAGAACCTCGGCCCCGCCGATGCGCGCCGTGGGCCACCGGCGCGCCCGCCGTTCCAGTCGGAGCAGGCCCGCCAGGAGCGCGGCCGCGAGCAGCGCGCTGGCGAGGCACCAGGCTCCCACGAGGAAGGGATCCAGGTGCTGGAGCAGGGAAGGGGCAGGTGCGAGCGCCTCCGCGATGCGGTCGAGCAGTGCGAGCGACAGCCCCTTCGGGAGCACTTCTGCGGGGGCAGCGCCGCCGACGGGGCGGCCCCTCCGCGCGTCGGGGCGCTTCCGCCCGCCGCTACTTCC
>JBJKSF010000146.1:0-2728 GCA_046704285.1 Longimicrobiales bacterium
TCCCGGTGACGCTCACGCCCGAGAGGGGCGGCAAGGCCGAGCCCCAGGTCCGCAAGGAGATCCTCCTCGTGGAGGCCGCGCGCGTGCGCAAGCAGGCGCTCGAGGCCCGGGAGCGCGGCGACTGGGACGCGGCCGCCCGCGCGCTCCGCTCCTACGGGGACGCGGTGCGCGACTCGGGCCTCCACGACGACGAGGTGGAGGAGGAGGCCCGCGACCTGGAGCGCATGGTCGGAGCCTTCGAGGAGCGGGCGGTCTACGACGCCGACGTGAAGTACATGAAGCAGCGCGTGTACTCGCGGCGCCGGAGCCGCGGGGAGGCGCTGAAGAGGTTCCGGAGGGCCTAGCCTCCACGCCCCCCGGCCCCGTCCGGCTCCCAGCCCTCCGGCCGATGACATCGCGCGACGCGGTCCTCGAAGATCACGGCGCCTCCGCGGGTGCGCTGCCAGTTCATGAAGGGCGGTTCCCCGTCGCCCGTGCGCGCCAGCACGACGTACAGCTCCGCCAGCGGGCCCGTCGCCGCGGCGAAGCGGATGCGCGGCCAGCCGTTCTTGCCGCGCCCGACGCTCCACGTCCCACGGAACGGCCGGATGCCCACCGGCAGCGGGCGCATGGCGAAGGACCCGTCCTCCGCCAGATCGAGCCAGTCGCTCGGCTGCTCGTTCGCCATGCCGTCGGCCCCGCACTCGTAGACGATCCACGGCCCCGACAGCAGCCGCACGAAGTCCGGCGGACCCACCGCCGGTGTCGGCTCGCTCGAGGGGACGCTCGGGGACCCGAGCCCGGGGCGGCCCCACCGGGTGTTCCGGGCCGCGGGCGTCCTCGGAGCCTCGATCTCCACGATCCCGTCGATCACGAGCGCCACGACGGCGCTCAGCTCACCGGGCGTCAGGGCCCCACGCGCGAACCTCGCCCGGAGCTCCTCGTCTCCCGACAGGACCTGGCTCGTCACCTGCGCCACGTGGTCCAGCTCCAGGCTGCTCGAACGCTCCAGGGCGGAGGCGTCCGGGCTCGACCTGCTCAGGCCCCGCTTCAGGGTCTTCAGGAGCCCGCCCCAGAGCCATGGAGAGGAGACGCCCGCGCCCAGGACCTGCCGGACGAGCTGCTCCAGGGCGACCCGGTCGCGCGCCTGACATCCCGCCACGTAGGGCAGCCACTCTTCCGCGCTCCACTCGGCCAGGAACACCCGCTCGATGCAGCGCCGCCTCGCCGTCCCGCTTCTCCACGGCTCCCAGGCTCCGGCGATGCGGAGCGACTCGTCCGCGCCCACCCCGAAATCCGGGCTGACGTGCAGATAGCCCCGGTCGCCGAGACGGAACGAGCGCAGCCCCCACTCGCCGCTCACCATCGAATCCAGGACCTCGCATCTCAGGACCCAGTCGGCACGGACGAGGTGCGCGACCGCGTCCCCGATGCCGCACGTCTCCACGGACTCGCTCAGACGGTCCCGGTCTTCCCCCGTCGCCATGCACCCCATCAAGGCGGACGTGAGGGAGACCGCGACGGCGGGCCGGAGGACCCGGCCCTTCCCGAGATCGTCCGTGGCGACGGGCTCGAGGCAGCGATCGATCTCCTGGGCGAGCCTCGCCCCGGACACCTCCTTCCACGGCTCGTCCGGACGTGCGCCCCCGGTCCTGCGGCCCCGGCTCATCGCGTCTCCTCCGCCGCGTCGTCTCCCCGGAAGTACGCCATCACCGCTTCGGCCTCGAGCCCTCGGCCCTGACGCCGGTAGAGCCTCGCCAGGTTGAGGAGCGTCGCGTCGTTCCAGGGCGTCGGCCGGTCGGAGGGGCCCAGCACCTTCAGAGAGCGGAGGTAGAGGCTCTCCGCCCCTTCGAGATCGTCCTGGAGGTGGCGGACCAGGCCGAGCCGGTCGAGCGCGTACGAGATCCGGGGATGCGGCTCCTGCCACGCGTCGGTGAGCAGGTCGAGCGCCTCCCGGAAGCAGCGCTCCGCCCGAGCGAGCTGCGGAGGCTCGCACTTGGCCACGGCCACCATGCCGGTCCGCAGCAGCCCGTCCGCCCGCCGCAGCGCGTCGGTTCGCATGCCGAGCGGGTCCGGCGGCCCGCTCGTGCAGATGAGCGCGCGTCCGTTCGGGGCCTGACGCGCCGTGCCGAGGATGACCGAAGGCGCGTCGGCCGGGGCCGGGGGCTCCGGTGCCGCGTCCTTCCCGCCCGACACCGACGGGGACACCGGGAAGATGACCCGCCGGACGCGGGGATCCCTCGTCTTGTCTTCGTACACGCGCTCCAGGTCCGCGAGACTCCATTCCGTCCCGTTGATCCGCAGCAGGGGCGGCGGATCCAGGAGCTGCATGTGGGCGATGAGCTCCGTGTCCGACCACTCCGTGCAGGTGACGGAGTCGGTGGCCCGGCCCACCTGCACCGCGCCGCCCATCGCGTCGACGAGCCGGGTGAACGGCCCGGCCCAGCGGGCAGGAGCCGACAGGCTCCGGAAGTACTTGCCGCCCAGACGGTACACGACTTCGCTGCCGCGCCGCTCGACCGGCGAGTCGGTGGACCAGCCCAGCGTGAGCACCGCCTCGCCCAGGCGGGACATGGCAGCGTACACGCCATTGCCGTGCAGGTCGAGGTAGCCCCCGGCCTCGATCGCTCCCCTCCGGATCCCCCTCCGGATGAACGCCCGCAGGCGCTTCGCCACGTCGTCCTTCATCGCACTCCTCCGTAGCATCCGTCACGGCCGTGGGAGGGAGCGCGGGCACGAAAAAAGCCCG
>JBJKSF010000147.1:0-4864 GCA_046704285.1 Longimicrobiales bacterium
TGATCCGGATCCTGAACTTATGCTCCACCGCTTCTGTCGCATGAGCTTCGAAACGGGCGACGACCGTAGCCCGGGGCCACCGTACCGGAAGCGTCTGAGTCCAGATTGTGTTGAACTCGCCGAGGATGTTCAGCTTGCCTTCCCTGGACTCGTTCGCAGCGTCACACAAGAGCGCAAAGCACAGCTTCATCGGTCTTTTCCCGTTTCCCGAGCCAAGGACCGCGTCACCTAAGGAGCGGAACATGTGTGCAGACTGAATGCGCGGCAAGGCACCCGCAGCAACGGTACGGGCTACCCCTGGGCTGCCCCCAAGGCACACAGCGCGCTGCCCCTCCGCCTACCCAGGGCGGCGCGCCCCCTCCGGCTGCCGGGCGCCATGCAACAAATCGGCAACACACGGGCGCGAAAACGGCCCCCCGGGACGAACCCGGGGGCCGCGAATCCTTGCCGTGCAAGGATGCCGGAGGAGGGACTCGAACCCCCGACACGCGGATTATGATTCCGCTGCTCTAACCGGCTGAGCTACTCCGGCGTGGCGCCGTGCGGCGAAAGCTCATCCGCCGTCCGAGCGCTGTCAACCGGATCGGCGCCCCCGTGCCCGGAGCCGCGCGCGCCCCGCGCGATCCCCTCCGGGAGCTTGCGTGCAAAGGCGTTCCGGGCGAGGCTCAAAGGGGCGGGACGGGCCTGAAGGCTCCTCCGTCCGGTCACGTAATCTCGGGTGATCCTCCCCACCCCAAGGAGAAGAACCCATGTACCTCGGCTCAGTGCTGATCCCGGGTGCCGTCGTCGTCGGCTTGGGGCTCGTCACCAGCCTCCGCGTCCTCTTCGAATACGAGCGGGGCGTCGTCTTCCGGTTGGGGAAGCTGGAGCGCGCTCGGGGCCCCGGCGTCGTCGTGCTCTGGCCTTTCGGGCTCGAGCGCATGCGCAAGATGGACCTGCGCATCGTCGCTCTCGACATCCCGCCTCAGGACACGATCACCAAGGACAACGTGAGCGTGCGCGTGAACGCGGTGGTGTACTTCCGCGTGGCGGACCCCACGAAGGCCGTCGTCGAGATCGAGGACTTCTTCTTCGCGACGAGCCAGCTCGCCCAGACCACGCTCCGCGCCGTCATCGGCCAGTCCGAGTTGGACCATCTTCTCGCCGAGCGCGATCGCATCAACGAGGTCGTGCGCGAGATCATCGACGAGGGCACGGACGCCTGGGGCATCGAAGTGACGGGCGTCGAGCTGAAGGACATCGACCTCCCGCAGGAGATGAAGCGGGCGATGGCCAGGCAGGCGGAAGCGGAGCGCGAGCGGCGCGCCAAGGTGATCGCGGCGGAAGGCGAGTACCAGTCGTCGAAGAAGCTCGTGATGGCCGCCCAGGTCATCCAGGAGTTTCCCGTGGCCCTGCAGCTCCGGTTCCTGCAGACGGTCTCGGAGATCGCCGCCGAGAACAACTCGACCACGCTCTTCCCGCTCCCGATCGAGCTCTTCCGGCCGTTGCTCGAGGGCAGGACGTCGAAGGCGTCCACGGAGAAGGCGCTCAAGTTCGCGGCCGAGGCGATGGTGGAGGCGCTTCCCGACGGCGGCGACAAGGCGGCCATCGAAGCGGCGGCCCGCAAGCTGATCGGGCTCACGCCCCAGGAGAGCGACACGGTGACGGCCGCGGACCTCGAGAGCGAGGCGGAGAGCGTGGGGCCGGACCGCAAGAGCTGAGGGGTGGCGGTCCCGCCCGGCCCACCCGCGACCCGGTCCGGCCTGTCCGCGACCCTCTTCGGCGCCGACGAGATCGTAAAGGCCAGGGCCACGGTGTCGGCGCCGATCCCGGACGCGCGGTATGCCCTGGTGCGCGCGGCGGAGGCCTCGGTGGGGGGGCGGGGTGAGGTCGAGGAGAGCGCCCCGGGCCGCTTCGTGTGGAGGGGCGCCCGCACGCTCGAGCGCGACACGGTGAGCCTGGAGGAGCACGGCGACGGCACGACCACCATCGAGGTGCGCTCCGACCGGATGGGCCGCTATCTCCTCGGGTGGGGCGTCGCGTTCATCGTGCTCGGGGCCGGACTGTCGTACGTGGGGAGCCCTCTGAGCGCGCTCCACCCGATCCTCGAGTTCGTGGTTCCGGCGTTCCTGCCCGTGCTGGTCGGACGGCCCTTCTGGAAGAGGAGCCAGCGGCGCGCGCGGGAGCGCCTGGAGCGGTCGCTGGCGGACATCGTGCAGCTCATGGGGGAAGAACCGGCTTCGCCCCCAGCCTAGCTAGTGGGGCGGCAGGTGCGCCGTGTCCGCTGCCGTCTTCGTCGAGTCGTCCGGCCGCACGAAGCGGTACAGGGTCTCGCCCTTCTTGATCATGCCGTAGCGCTCGCGCGCCAGGCGCTCGAGCGTGGCCGGGTCGGTCCGGATCGAGTCGGCCCACGCCTTCAAGGAGTCGAGCTGATGCTGCAGCCTCGCGAGCGTCACGCGCTCCTCCCTGGCCTCGGCGCGGGCACGCCGGAGCGCGAAGATCGAGTACTGTCCCCCGAAGACCGCGTAGTAGACCGCGGCCAGGAAGATCGCCGGCAGGACGAGCTTCTTCACCCTGGCCACGGACCACCTCTCGCCGTCGTCACGACCACAGGCTCCTCCCGGGATAGCGGGCCCTGGATCCAAGCTGCTCCTGGATGCGCAGGAGCTGATTGTACTTCGCCACACGGTCCGTCCTGGTCGGCCCTCCGGCCTTGATCTGCCCCACCCCGGTCGCGACCGCCAGGTCGGCGATGAACGTATCCTCGGTCTCGCCGGAGCGCTGAGCGACGATCGCCCGGAAGCCCGCCTGGGTCGCCGTCCTGATGCAGGCGAGCGTCTCCGTCAGCGTACCGACCTGGCTCGGCCTGACGAGGATCGCGTTCGACGAGCCCTCGCGGATGCCCCGCTCGAGGCGCTCCAGATTGGTGACGTAAAGGGCGTCGCCGACGATCTGGACCCGGTCCCCCAGGGCCTCCGTCACCGCCTCGAAGCCGTGCCAGTCGTTACCGTCGCACGGGTCCTCGATCGACACGATCGGGTACTTCGCGACCCAGTCCTTCCAGAGATCCACCATCCCGGCAGCGTCCCGCCGCTCGCCACCCGACCACCGGAACGTGTACTCGCCGTCCTCGAAGAACGCTGAGGCCGCGGCGTCCACCGCGAGCGAGACGTCCTCTCCGGGGCGGTAGCCGGCGCGCTCGACGGCCTCCAGCACGAGCTCCACCGCCTCCTCGTTGCCGTCGAGATCCGGAGCGAAGCCGCCTTCGTCGCCCACCGTGGTGCTCCTGCCCCGGGCCGCGAGAACCTTCCCCAGATGATGGAAGATCTCCACGCCCATGCGGAGCCCCTCCGCGAAGGTCTCGGCCCCCAGAGGCATCACCATGACCTCCCGGATGTCGACCTTGCGCGCGGCGCGCGCACCGCCCTCCAGGAGGCCGATCTGCGGGACGGGCAGCAGGTCGGCCCTGCCCTCGTCGGCCAGGTACCTCCACAGGGGGGTGCGATGCTCCTCGGCGGCCGCCCGCGCCGCCGCCAGGGACACGGCGAGGATCGCATTGGCGCCGAGGCGTCCCTTGTCGGGTGTGCCGTCCAGCTCGATCAGCGTACGGTCGATGTCCATCTGCTCGCGAGCCTCGAAGCCGCGCACCGCCCCGGCCAGCGTCGTATTGACGTGCTCGACGGCCTTGCGGACCCCCCGGCCGAGATACCGCTGCCTGTCCCCGTCGCGCAGGTCCACAGCCTCGTGCGCCCCCGTGGACGCCCCCGATGGAACGGCGGCTCTCCCCCGTGCCCCGGACTCCAGGATGACCTCCGCCTCCACGGTGGGATTGCCCCTCGAGTCGAGGATCTCCCTGCCGCGAACGTCGACGATGGCGGACACGATGCGTCTCCCTAGGAGCCCGTGCGAGCTGGATGGCGTGGAGCGCCCAGAGCCGAGACCGCATCCCACGCGCTCCTCGTCAGCGCGTCGCGGTCGTCCAGCGTGAGCCCCCGCACGGGGATCTCCCCACCGATCCGGACGTGGATCGTCCCGGCCCGGATCCGCCACGCTCCCTTGGGCATCACGTCCCGGCCGCCCTCGACGCGCACGGGGATCACGGAGGACCCGGTCTGGATGGCGAGGACGAAGGCGCCCTTCTTGAAGGGCCCCATCTCGCCCGTGACCGACCGGGTCCCCTCCGGAAACACGATGATGGTCGCGTGCTCCCGCTCCAGTCTCCGGCGCACCTGCTCCATCGATTCCAGGGCGCGTCCGCGGTCGCTGCGGTCGATGAGGACGTTTCCGCACGCATGGAACGCGCGGCCGAAGAACGGAACGTAGGCGAGCTCACGCTTGCCCACGAAGCGGCAGCGCCCGGGAACGCAGGCCGCCAGAGCGAGCACGTCGAACCAGGACGTGTGATTCGAGACGAGCACCCGCAGCCTGCCTTCCTCGGGCAGGCCCTCGCCGCTCACGCGCACGCGCACCCGTGCCGCCTCGAGCAGCCGCACGGCCCAACTCCTCGGCAGTTCGTCGCAGAGCGCCTCCAGGTCCGGGGTCCCCCGGAGCGCCGCCCACCGGATCCGGATGGAGTACCAGAGCGTGAGCGGCACGGCCAGGAAGGCGACGCGCAGGAGCGCGATCACGCGTCGTCCTCCCCGACGTGGGAGTACCCCCCGCGCTCGAGCGGACGCTCGGCTCCGCCCTCGAGCACCCACACGCCCGCGCCCGCCTCGACGCGGCCGACGCGCGTGAGGGCGACTCCGATGCGCCTCGAGAGCGCGGGCCCGTCCACCGTGCCGGGCGCCACGGCGAACAGCAGCTCGTAGTCCTCCCCGCCGTGCAGGGCCAGTGAGAGGGCCTCCTCCGCCCCGAGGGCCCGCACGGCCGCGGGCGCCACGGG
>JBJKSF010000148.1:0-19384 GCA_046704285.1 Longimicrobiales bacterium
CCCCCCCCCCCCCCCCCCCCCCCCCCCCCCCCCCCCCGCCCCACCCTCCCTAGAGCCGTGCCCGCATCAGCACCGCGTCCTCGCGCGGCGAGTCGTAGTAGTTGCGTCGCACGCCGATGCTCTCGAACCCGAACCGTCGGTAGAGCTCGGCCGCCCGATGGTTCGACACGCGCACCTCCAGGTAGAGCGACGCCACGCCCCGCGTCCGCGCCACGTCCATCATCGAGGACAGAAGCCACCCTCCCCACCCCCTGCCCCGATGGCTCTCGGCCACCGCGATGTTCGCGAGCTCCCCCTCGTCGAGGATGCACCAGAGCACCGCGTAGCCGACGACTCCGACCTCCGGATCCTCGAGCACCCACAGCTCCGCGCCCGGCCGCTCCAGGAGCGCGTGGAAGGACTCCGCTCGCCACGGGCTCGTGAACGACTCCCTCTCGATCGAGGCCACGCGTGGCACGTCCTCGCGGCTCATGCGGCGTACCCGGCCGTTCTCTAGGTCCGCCATGCCCGCTCCGCGCTCGAAGCCCTCAGGTAGCGTGGCTCCCAGCTTCCCGGCGACGCCACCGGCTCCGCGGCCGGATCCAGCGCCAGACAGCGCACCAGATCCTCGGCACGGGGTCGCCCAGCGGGAGCCCCTTCGACGAGGAAGCCCGCCCCGCGGATCGCTCCTCGATGCCTGTCGGCCCCCTCACCCACGAACACGGCCCCGGCGGGCACGTCGCCACCCAGCACGTCGCGGACCCTCCCGGCATGGGGTGCGATCAGCGTCTCCAGGCCCCGTGCGCCCACGCCGTAGCATGCGCCGTACACGCGGTCTCCGCGCGCATCGAACAGGACGTACCGCACCACGGGCGGGGCCCACTCCTCTCCGGCCAGCGCCGCGGCGGCCAGGCTGGACACCGCCCACAGCGGAATTCCGAGCGCGTGCGCGATCCCCTTGGCGGTCGCGCCGGCGACGCGGACGCCGGTGAACGAGCCCGGGCCCTCCCCGACCACGACCCCACCCAGGTGACGCGGCTCGACGCCGGCCTCGCCCATCACGTCGGATATGGACGGCACGAGCAGGGAAGCATGGCCACCCCTCTGCTCGACCGTTCTGCGGGCGAGCGGGCGTCCCCCGCGGCTCACGGCCACGCTGCCGGCCGGACCGGAGGTCTCCAGCGCGAGGTAGAGCCCTTCCGGCTCGAACGCCGTCCCGCTCACCGCCGCGGTCCCGAGACCGACATCGGGAACCCGGCGAGCTCCGGCGGCGAGCCCACCCGCATCACGGACACGTCGCGCAGATGTGGCCTGCCCGGCGGGGCGGCCAGCTCGATCCTCCAGCCGTCGGCGGGCAGGAGGTCCCCTGCGCGCTCCGGCCATTCCACGAGGACGATCTCGTTCTCGGCGCCCAGCTCCTCCCACCCCAGCTCCCACAGCTCCGCTGGGGATTCGATGCGGTAGAGGTCGAGGTGCACCACGTTCACTCCGAGACGTGCCGGGTACCTGAAGAGGAGGTTGAACGAAGGAGAAGGCATCGGCTGGCGCACCCCGGCGCCCTCGCCTACCGCCCGGGCGAGCACGGACTTGCCGGCGCCCAGGGCACCCTGCAGGAGCAGGAAGACAGGCGTGTCCACGGTCTGGCCGACACGCACTCCCCAGCGCACCAGCCCCGCCTCGTCCAGCCTCATGGGCCCGCTTGTCCGTCGCGTAGCCAGGCGACCGTGCGGCTCAGCCCCTCCTCCAGGTCGACCTCGCCCCGGTAGCCCAGGCCTTGCCGGATGCGGGTCAGATCGGCCAGGGAGTCGCGCACGTCGCCCGGTCGGGGCGGACCATGGACCGCATCCACGCTTCCACGCGCGAGCTCGCGGATGAGCGCCCAGAGCCGGTTCACGCTGATGCGCTCGCCGCACCCGACGTTGAAGACCTCCCCCGCCACGCCCGCGGCCGGTGCCGTGCACGCCCGCAGGTTCGCCTCGACGACGTTGTCCACGTACGTGAAGTCGCGCGTCTGCTCCCCGTCCCCGTCGATGCGCGGTGCGCGTCCCTCCAGCGCGGCGGCGATGAAGAGGGGGACGACGGCCGAGTACGGTGACGCCGGGTCCTGCCTCGGCCCGAAGACGTTGAAGTAGCGCAGCACGACCGTCTCGAGGCCGAAGAGCGCGGGGAAGATCCGAGCGTAGTGCTCCCCGGTGAGCTTGGCGACCGCGTACGGCGACCTGGGTTGCGGCGGCATGTCCTCGCGCTTGGGCAGCGTCGGCGTGTCGCCGTAGGCCGACGACGAGCCCGCGTACACGAAGCGCCGCACGCCGGCGGCGGCCGAAGCACGCAGCAGGTTGAGCGTGCCCGTCGCGCACGTCTCGTGGGTCGCGCCCGGGTCGGCCACGGAGCGCGCCACCGAAGGAAGGGCCGCCTCGTGCAGCACGTAGGTCGCCCCGGCGCACGCTCGCTCGCACGCGCGCGCGTCCACCACGGAAGCCTCGTGCACCTCGACGACGCCGTCGAACGGCGCCAGGTTCTCGCGGCGTCCGGTCGAGAAGTCGTCCAGGACCCGCACGCGCGCGCCCTCGGCGACGAGCCGCTCCACCAGGTGCGAGCCTATGAAGCCCGCGCCCCCTGTTACCAGAACCGTCCGTCCGTCGAATGACATGCCGCGGAATCTATCAGGTCACCGGAGGAGGAGGCACACCCCATCGCCGCGTGCTACCCCTGGTAGAGGCGCTCGCGCTCGATGACCGCCAGGACGTCGGCGGGAACGAGGTCCCGCGCCGAGCCGCCGCCCGCCACGGTCCGGCGCACCAGGGTGGAGGAGACGTCGACCCTGGTCACGGACACGAAGACGGCCCGCTCCGCCCCCCGGACGCCCGGCACGGGGCCGCGCGCCTCCTCCCCGCCCCGGTCCATGACCACGAGGGTCGCGCGCCTCAGGATCTCCTCCGGCCGGCACCACTCCGCGAAGGAGTGGTACTGGTCCACGCCCAGGATGAGGAACAGAGCGGCACCGGGGTTGCGCTCGCCCAGGGCGGCCAGCGTGTCGGCCGTGTAGGACGGCCCGGGCCGGCGCAGCTCGAGGTCGCTCGCCACGAACCGCGGCTCGCCTGCCACGGCGGCCCGCACCATCTCGAGGCGGAGGGCCCCTGCGGTCAGCCCGTTCTCGGTCTTGTGGGGGGGGACGCCGGCGGGGATCCAGAGCACCCGGTCCAGGTCGAGCAGGTCCGCCACGTCGGAAGCGACGACGAGATGGCCACGGTGCGGTGGATCGAAGGTCCCGCCGAAGACCCCGAGGCGCACCGCGGGGGGCTCCTCCTCAGCCGTTCGATCCATGCGCCGCGAGCGACTTCGCCTCCTGCGAGTCCGGATAGGAGCTGATCAGCCGCTGCTTGGCCTGCGTGGCCAGGTCGTTGTAGCCGAGGGCGAGGTTGGCGCGGTACACCTGGAGGAGCGCCCTCGGGGCCCACGAGCTGTGCGGGTAGTCGCTGACGACGAACCCGAAGTACTTGATCGCGGAGTCCACCAGCTTGCGGCGCAGGTAGAACTCCGCGTCCAGGTACTCCCGGTGCGCCAGCTTGTCGCGCATCCTCTGGGCGACGACCTCCGCGCTGTCGCTCTGATTCGTGCTGGGGTAGTCCGAGATCACGTTGCTGCACGTCGCGAGCGCCTCGCTCGTGTACGTCTGGTCCCTCTCGGGGATGGGCGAGAGGGCCGCGAGGGAGCGGCACATCCCGAGAGCCGCATCGGCCGCCCTCGGATCGGCCGGGTAACGCTGCAGGAACGCTTGGTAGTCCGCCCGGGCGGTCACGAACTCCTTGTTGTGATAGTCGGACTCGGCGAGCAGCATCTGCGCGTCAGCCAGATACCTGGAGTTCCCGAAGTTCAGGGTCAGGAAGTTGAGCGTCCGGATCGCGTGGCCGTAGTCGCCCTTCGCGTACTCCTGCTTGGCCAGGTTGTAGAGCGCCTGGTCCGACATCCCCTTGAAGGGATTCGAGATCTGACACGCCGCGAGGCCGAGCAGCAGAGCGGCCAACGGCGTGAAGCGTCGCATGGTAGGAGACATCTTGTTGGTTACCCAGCGCGGGGAGAAGGGTTTCTCGGCCCCGGCGGCAGGACGTTCATCGACACTTCCCGCCGCGCAGCGATGCCAGGCCCTGCCCGAAGCGGATCTCGTCGAACCTGTTCTGGGCGCGGTCCACCAGGGACTGCGACGCATCGGCGAAGTGCACCTGGCTGTAGGCGTCCATCGCCTGCTGGCACTCCCCCAGGTCCGACAGGATCTCGCCCTTCTCGAACCACGCCTGTCCCTGGATGTTGTGGGGCTCGCCCACCTCCAGCGTCCGGTTCACCAGGTCCAGGGCCCGATCCAGATCGTCGTTGGTCGCGTCGGTGCGCGCGCGGATCGCCTTGGCGACGTTGAAGGCGCACGTACCGATGTACCAGTCGACCGCCCCCCGATTCTGGCGCTTCACCATGTTGCGGAAGCGCTCGAAGAAGACCAGCGCGTGCTGGCAGTCGCCGATCTGGTCGTAGACCTGGCCGACCTCGAAGACGATGCTGGAAGCGGAGTCGCCGGGCGCGGTCGCCAGGGCCTCGAGGTAGAACGGCAGGGCACGGCTGAACTCCCCGTTGCGGTAGTAGTGGCGCGCCAGCGGGAGCGCCAGGTCGCCTACTCCGAGGGCCGGACTCAGCTTGAGGGCCGCCTCCACCGCGGACGCCATGGCGAACGTGTCGCCGTTCTCGAGCGACACGTGCGCGAGGTGCATGAGGTCCGCGACGGCCAGGTCGGCGACGCTGGAGTCCTTCCGGACCGCCTGGTCGTAGTAGCCGACGACCTGATCGACGCGGCCCATCATCGCGTAGGTGTGCGCCACGCGGGCGAGCGTCATCGCGTCGTCGCCGCCCTGGCGCACCGCCAGGAGATACTCGGCCAGCGCCTGCTGGGGGTGTCCCTGCGCCAACGCCACGTCTCCGCGCTGGACGGCGCTCTCCTCCGCGGCGCTGTTGCCGCAGCCGCTCACTCCCAGGAGCAAGCCGGCGGCCAGAAGCGGCAGGAGGCGGAGGCGGAGATGCATGCGCGTGGAGCGGAGCCTGGATTTCCTCGAGTCAGCAGCGCCCCTCGGCGGACGCCGGCCCCGAATATAGCAGCAAGGATCGGACCGGAGGGCTACTCCGGTCCATCGGAAGGGTGCGGGAGGGGAAAGACCACGCCGACCGAGGCCAGGTAGGCCCGGGGACGCATGTCCTCGGGGTCGTCCGCGGCGCAGCGGGTCCATTCGCGGATGGCACCCTCGTCGTCCCCCAGCCGATGGCGCACGACGCCGAGACGCACGCGGGCCCCCACGAACCCGGGGCGCGCCTCCAGGATCGCCTCCAGCTCCTCCTCGGCGCGGACCAGGTCCCCCAGCTCGATGAGCGACTCCGCGAACTTGCTCCGGATGTCCATGAAGCGGGGCCGCACGGCGAGCGCCGCCTCGTAGTGCCGGGCCGCCTCCCGGGGATGGTTGGCCACCAGGTAGAGGTCGCCGAGCTGTGCGTGCGCGACCGCGATCCGGTTCCCGACGTCGGAGGGGAACGCGCGCGAGTCGCGCGTGTCGAGCTCGCCCGCCCGCCGGAACGCCTCCTGCGCCTCCTCGTGCCGGCCGAGCTCGTTGAGGATGATGCCGCGGTTGAGGTGCGCCTCCGCGTACATCGGGTTGAGCTGCAGGGCCGCGTCGAAGTGCCGGAGCGCGTCGCCGGGGCGGTCGAGCATGGCGAGGCACAGCCCGGCCTTGTTGTGGACGTCGGCGAATTCGGGGTGCTCCCCGAGGACCTCGAGAAACGTGGTCAGCGCACCCTCGAAGTCGTCGCGCTCCCACGCGCTCATCCCCTTCGAGATCGTGTCGCGGACCTGAGTGCGATCCCGGTTCATGGAGAGAAGGGTGGCCACCGGGGCGTCTGGAGGCAATGGGCCCGGCCCGGAACGCTCACGGGAGCGTGCGCGCGCCCGCCGCGCCCTGATCGAGCAGAGCGCGGAACCACGGGACCGTGCGTTGGATCCCCTCCCGCAGCTGCACAGCCGGCTCCCATCCCAGCACCTCGCGCGCCACCGTGATGTCGGGCCGGCGCACCTTCGGGTCGTCGGGCGGCAGCGGGAGGGTGCGCAGGACGGATGGGCTTCCGGTCACCTCGCGCACCACGTCGGCGAGCTCCCGGATCCTGAACTCGTTCGGGTTGCCGACGTTGGTGGGCTCGGTACGATCCGAGGCGAACAGCCGCCAGATGCCGTCCACCTCGTCGGAGACGAAGCAGAAGGACCGGGTCTGGCTCCCGTCGCCGTAGATGCTGAGGGGCTCCCCCCGCAGCGCCTGCACGATGAAGTTGGAGACGACCCGGCCGTCACCCGGACGCATGCGCGGCCCGTAGGTGTTGAAGATCCTCACGATCCGCGTGTCCACACCGTGATAGCGGTGGTACGCCATCGTGAGCGCCTCCGCGAAGCGCTTCGCCTCGTCGTAGACGCCGCGCAGGCCGATCGGGTTGACGTTGCCCCAGTACGTCTCGGGCTGGGGGTGGACGAGGGGATCGCCGTAGACCTCGGAGGTGGACGCCAGGAGGAAGCGCGCCTTCTTGGCGAGCGCGATGCCGAGGCAGTGGTGCGTGCCGCGGCTCCCCACCTTGAGCGTCTGGATCGGCAGCTCCAGGTAGTCGACCGGGCTGGCCGGCGAGGCGAAATGGAGGATGCCGTCGAGGCGGCCCGGGATCTCGATCGGGTCGGAGATGTCGTGCTCGATGAAGTCGAACCGGTCGAACGCCCGCAGAGGCTCCAGGTTCTCCCGCGATCCGGTGACGAAGTTGTCGAGGCCCAGGACCTCGTGGCCGTCGCCCAGGATGCGCTCCGCCAGGTGCGAGCCCAGGAAGCCCGCCGCGCCCGTCACGAGGAGGCGCATCAGTCGCCGACCCCCGAGGTCCGCCGGCCGACCGAGTGGTACTCGAAGCCCAGCGAGGCCATGCGCGCCGGGTCGTACAGGTTGCGCCCGTCGAAGATCAGCGGGGTGCGCAAGGCACTCCTGATGCGCTCGAAGTCGGGACGCCGGTACGGGAGCCACTCGGTGTGGATGACGAGCGCGTCGGCACCGTCCAACGCCTCGTAGTCCGAGTCCACGTACTCGATGCGGTCGCCGAAGTGGCGCCGCGCCTCCGTCATGGCCACCGGGTCGTGGGCCACGACGCGGGCGCCCCGCGCGAGCAGGCCCTCGATCGTCACGAGGCTCGGCGCCTCCCGCATGTCGTCGGTGTTGGGCTTGAACGCGAGGCCCCACACCGCGACGGTCCGCCCCGTCAGATCCTCGCCGAGGCGCCCCACGACGCGCTCGAGCAGGAACCGCTTCTGCGCCTCGTTGACGGCCTCCACCGCGTCCAGGATCGAGGCGTCGGCCCCGAGCTCCTTCATCGTGCGGGCCAGGGCCTTCACGTCCTTCGGGAAGCAGCTCCCCCCGTATCCCGCCCCCGGAAACAGGAAGCTCCCCCCGATGCGCTCGTCGCTGCCGACGCCGCGGCGCACCGCGTCCACGTCGGCTCCCGACCTCTCGCAGAGTTGCGCGATCGAGTTCATGAAGCTGATGCGCGTCGCGAGCATCGCGTTGGCGGCGTATTTCGTGATCTCGGCGGCCGGCACGTCCATCGTCAGGATCTGGGCCCCGGAGCGCACGAACGGCGCGTACAGCTCCTGCAGGAGGTCGCGGGCGAACTCCGAGTCCACGCCGAGCACTACCCGGTCGGGCTTCATGAAGTCGTCGACGGCCGCGCCCTCCTTGAGGAACTCGGGGTTGGAGCACACGTGCACCTTGCAGTCCGTGCGGGACGCGATCTCCTCGCGCACGAGCTTCGCCGTGCCCACCGGCACGGTGCTCTTCGTGATCACGATCTTCTCGCCCTGCATCGACTCGCCGATCGTGCGCGCCACCGCGAGCACGTGCTGCAGGTCGGCCGAGCCGTCCTCGCCCGGCGGCGTGCCGACGGCGATGAAGATGATGTCGGAGGCGCGCACGGCCCGCGGCACGTCGGTCGTGAAGGAGAGGCGCCGGCTGCCGACGTTGCGCTCGATCAGGGGCTCGAGGCCGGGCTCGTAGATCGGCACCTCCCCGCGATTCAGGCACGCGATCTTCTGCTCCGCGATGTCGGCGCAGATCACGTCGTTGCCCGTCTCGGCGAGGCAGGCCCCCACCACCAGTCCCACGTATCCAGTCCCGACGACCGCGACCTTCATCGAGCTCGCTCCTGTGGATGTCAGCCGTAGAAGCCGCGGATCGCCTCCGCGACTCGGCCCTGACGCTCCTCGCCCACCTCGGGGAAGATCGGCAGGCTGAGCACCTCCTCGCAGAGGCGCTCGCTCACGGGCAGGTCACCCTTCCCGCGGCCCAGCGAGGCGAAGCACGGCTGCAGATGCAGCGGCACCGGGTAATAGACGCCGGTGCCCACACCGCGCTCCTGCAGCCACGCCTTCAGCTCGTCCCGCCGCTCCGCCCGCACCGTGTACTGGTTGTAGACGTGGAACGCACCCTCCGCCAGGGCCGGCACGCGCACGCCCCCAACGCCCTCCAGCATGCCCGCGTAGCGGCACGCGTTCTCCCGGCGCGCCGCGGTCCACGCGTCCAGGTGGCGCAGCTTGACCCGCAGCACCGCCGCCTGCAGCGCGTCCAGGCGGGAGTTCGTGCCCACCATCTCGTGGTGGTACATCTGCCGCCCGCCGTGCACGCGGAGCTTGGCCACCTTCTCGGCCAGCGCCGCGTCGCCCGTGGTGACGAGGCCGCCGTCGCCGAACCCACCGAGGTTCTTGCTGGGAAAGAAGCTGAACGCGCCGGCGTCGCCCGCGGTGCCGGCCGTGCCGTCCGCGGACTTCGCGCCGATCGCCTGGGCCGCGTCCTCCAGGACGAACGCTCCCCGGCTCGCCGCCAGCTCGCGGATCTCCTTCATGGGGGCCATCTGCCCGAACAGATGCACGGGCACGACGGCGACGGTCCGCTCCGTCCAGGCGGCGTCGAGCGTGTCCGCCGTGACGTTGAACGTGTCGGGGTCGACGTCGCAGAAGACGGGGCGGAGGCCCGCGTTCCAGACCGCGCCGGCCGTGGCGAAGAACGTGAAGGCGGGCACGATCACGTCGGATCCGGGCTCCGCCTCCAGCGCCTTCAGGACGAGAAGGAGCGCGTCGGTGCCGCTCGCGCACGCGACGGCGTGGGACGCGCCCACGTAGTCCGCCAGCTCGGCCTCGAGCGCCTCCACCTCGGGACCCAGCACGAAGCGTTGGCTCGCGACGACCCGCAGCACGGCATCGTCGAGCTCCTCCTTGATCGATGCGTACTGGGCCGTGAGATCGAGCAGCGGGACCGGCGAAATCTCCTGCGCCAACGCTCACCTCCATGAGGGCGTGAGGGAGGGACCCCCCAAAGCTGCGCTTCCGGAGCGCCGGGTCAATTCTCGACGGCGTCCGCGAGCCCGCCGGCCCTGGCGCTCCCCTTCCTCCCCGAGGCGGCCCTCAGCTCGAACAGCTCGTCCCTGAGGAGCGCGGCCCGCTCGAAGTCGAGCGCCTCGGCCGCCTCGGCCATCTCCTTCTCGAGGATCTTCGCGTAGGCCTCGCGGTCCACCTCGCCGGCGTACGTCTCCGGCGCCTCCGCCACCGCGGCGGGCGCCGCGCGCGCGTCGGCGACGCGCGTGATGAACTCGATCTCCTGGACGCTCTTGCGGATGCTCTCCGGCGTGATCCCGTGCTCCTGGTTGAAGGCGATCTGCACCGCACGCCTGCGGCCCGTCTCGTCCAGGCACGCGCGCATCGAGCCCGTCACGCGGTCCGCGTACATGATGGCCCGCCCGCGCACGTTCCGCGCCGCGCGCCCGATGGTCTGGATGAGCGAGCGGGCGTCGCGCAGGAAGCCCTCCTTGTCCGCGTCCAGGATGGCCACGAGCGAGACCTCCGGCAGGTCGAGGCCCTCGCGCAGGAGGTTGATCCCCACGAGCACGTCGATGCGGCCCAGGCGGAGCGCCCGGATGATCGTCATGCGCTCGATCGAGTCGACCTCGGAGTGCATGTAGCGCACGCGCACGCCCACCGACTGCAGGTACTCGGACAGGTCCTCCGCCATGCGCTTGGTGAGCGTGGTGACCAGCACGCGCTCCCCGCGCCTCTCGCGGTCGCGGATCTCGGCGAGCAGATCGTCGACCTGCCCTCTGACGGGGCGGATGTCGATCTCCGGGTCTACCAGGCCCGTCGGCCGGATGATCTGCTCCACGACGACCCCGCGCGTCTGCTCCAGCTCCCAGTCGCCGGGCGTCGCGGAGGTGAAGATCGTGGGTCCCACGACTCCCCACCATTCGTCGAACTTCAGCGGCCTGTTGTCCAGCGCGCTCGGAAGGCGGAAGCCGTGGTCGATGAGGGTCAGCTTCCTGGAGCGGTCGCCGTTGTACATCCCGTTGATCTGCGGGATCGACACGTGGCTCTCGTCCACGATCGTGAGGAACTCGGCAGGGAAGTAGTCGAGCAGGCACGCGGGCCGCTCGCCGGGACGGCGCCGGCTGGTGTAGAGCGAGTAGTTCTCGATGCCCGGGCAGGTGCCGATCTCCTTCATCATCTCGAGGTCGAAGTTCGTGCGCTGCTCGAGCCGCTGCGCCTCCAGCAGCCTGCCCTCGTCGCGGAAGCGCTCGAGCTGCTCCTTCAGCTCGGCGCGCACGAGCGGCACCATCTCGTCGATCGTGCGCCGTTGCGTCACGTAGTGGGTGGCCGGATAGATCGCCGTGCGCTCCATGTGCGCGATGACGTCGCCCGTGAGCGGGTCGAAGCGGCTGATGCGCTCGACCTCGTCGCCCCACAGCTCGATGCGGATCGCCTGGTCCTCGTAGGCCGGAAAGACCTCGACCGTGTCTCCCCTGACGCGGAAGGCACCGCGCTCGAAGACGTAGTCGTTGCGTCGGTACTGGATGTCGACCAGGCCCCGCAGGATCCGCTTCCGCGGCCACTCCTCGCCCGTCTTCACGTGGAGCATGAGCGAGCGGTAGTCGGACGGGTTGCCGAGCCCGTAGATGGACGAGACCGACGCCACCACGATGACGTCGTCGCGCTCCATCAGCGACGAGGTGGCCCGCAGGCGCAGGCGCTCGATGTCCTCGTTGATGGAAGCGTCCTTCTCGATGTACGTGTCCGTGGACGGGACGTACGCCTCGGGCTGGTAGTAGTCGTAGTACGAGATGAAGTACTCGACCGCGTTGTGCGGGAAGAGCGACTTGAGCTCGCCGTAGAGCTGCGCGGCGAGCGTCTTGTTGTGGCTCATCACGAGCGTGGGCCGGCCCCACCTCGCGATCACCTGGGCGAACGTGAACGTCTTGCCCGTGCCGGTGGCGCCGAGCAGGACCTGGCCCTTGCGGCCGGCCTCCAGCCCCTCGACGAGCTCCGCGATCGCTCCCGGCTGGTCGCCGGCGGGCTCGTGCGGCGCGACCAGCCGGAACTCAGCCACGCCGCAGGCCTCCGAGCGGTGCGGGACCGGGCCTCACGCCCAGCCCAGGCTCTCGTCGTCGAAGTGCTCGCGGCGCTCGACCATGATGACGCCCTTCACGCGGGCGATCGCCTTGCGGACCTTCTCGAGGTGGGACAGGTCCCGCACCTCGACCACGAACTCGCCGGTCACCCCCGCCTCGGTCCCGTTGATCTCGGCGTGCTGGATGTTCGTGCCGGTGTCGGCGATCGCCTTCGCCACGTCGGAGAGCAGGCCCCGGCGGTCCGAGCCCCTCATGTAGAGCTTCACGTAGAAGCGGTCGCCCTTCTCGGCGGTCCACTCGATCTCCACGCGCCGCTCCGGGTCGCGCGAGAGCGAGAGCAGGTTCGGGCAGTCGGTCCGGTGGATCGACACGCCCCTGCCCCGTGTCACGTATCCGATCACCTCGTCGCCGGGCACCGGCTGGCAGCAGCGCGAGTAGCGCACCATGAGGTTCTCCATCCCCTGGATCCTCACGCCGCGCCCCGAGATCCTGAGCCGCTCGGCGAGTCGCCCGAGCGTGCTCTGCGGGCGCTCGGCGACCGTCGCCGGATCGTGCCCCGGATGGAGCTGCTTGATGACGGCCGAGGGACCCAGGTCGCCTCGCCCGAGGGCCGCGTACACGTGGTCGAAGTCCCTCTGGCCCAGTGCTTTCGCGGCCTCCTGCAAAGTGCCGTCGTCGGGCGGGAGCGCGAGGCGCGCCTTCCTCATCTCGCGCTCCAGGAAGTCGCGGCCCAGCTTGTGCGCCGAGTCGAACTCCTCCTTGCGGATCCACTGGCGGATGCGCTGGCGTGCGCGGCTCGTCTTCACGAACGCGAGCCAGTCGCGGTTGGGTCGCTGGCGGACGCTCGTGATGATCTCGACGGTGTCGCCGTTGCGCAGCTCGCGCGACAGGGGCGCGATGCGCCCGTTCACCCGGACGCCCGCGCAGTGCATCCCGATCTCGGTGTGGACGCTGAACGCGAAGTCGATGGGGCTGGCGCCCGTGGGAAGCGCCTTCACCTCGCCCTTGGGCGTGAACACGAAGATCTCGCCCTGGAAGAGGTCCATGCGGAGGAATTCCATGAACTCCTCCGGCTCGCGCGTGTCCTGCTGCCACTCGAGGACCTGGCGGAACCAGGTGAGCGCCTCGTCCACCTCGTCGTTGCCCCCCTTACCGTCGTCGCCCTCCTTGTAGCGCCAGTGCGCCGCGATCCCGTATTCCGCGGTGCGGTGCATCTCGTGGGTGCGGATCTGGACCTCGTAGCGCCGCCCGCCCGGGCCGAACACGGTCGTGTGCAGCGAGCTGTACATGTTCGACTTGGGCGTCGCGATGTAGTCGTGGAAGCGCTCCGGCACCGGGGTCCACTTCGAGTGGATGATGCCCATGGCCGCGTAACAGCTCTGCACCGTGTCGGTGAGCACGCGCATCGCCATGAGGTCGTAGATCTCCTCGTACGGCTTGCCGCGCCGCACCATCTTCTGGTGGATCGACCACAGGTGCTTCGGCCGTCCGCTCACCTCGACGGGGATGCCCACGTCCTCGAGGGCCTCCTTCAGGGGGCGCTCCATCTCCAGGATCTGCCGCTCGCGCTCCTTGCGGCGCTGGCGCACCTTCCGGGTCAGCGCCTCGTACGCGTCGGGCTCCAGGAACTTGAAGGCCAGGTCCTCGAGCTCCCAGCGGATGGCCGCCATCCCGAGCCGGTGCGCCAGAGGAGCGTAGATCTCGCGCGTCTCCAGGGCGATGCGCCGCCGCTTGGGCTCCGGCAGGTGCTCCAGCGTGCGCATGTTGTGCAGGCGATCGGCCAGCTTGACCAGGATCACGCGCGCGTCGTCCGCCATCGACAGCAGCAGCTTGCGGTAGTTCTCGACCTGCTGCTCGGTGTGCGTGCGGAACTCCACGCGGCCCAGCTTGGTGACGCCGTCCACGATCGTCGCGAGCTCGGAGCCGAAGCGGCGCTCCAGGTCCGCGAGCGAGACCGCCGTGTCCTCGACGGTATCGTGCACGAGGCCGGCGACGATCGAGTCCGTGTCGAGGCGCAGCGTGGCGAGGATCGTGGCCACCTCGACCGTGTGCTTGACGTAGTCCTCCCCCGACGCGCGCCGCTGCCCCGCGTGCGCCTCGACCGCGAGCGCATAGGCGTCGCGTATCTTGTCCACGTCCAGACGATCCGCGTACGCCTCCAGCGCACGCGCGAGAGGGCGAGGGAGACCGCGGATCGTCGGCGTCGACCGGGAGGTGGAGGTGGCCGTCGCCATGATGTCCGTAAACTAATTATCTTGCGGGCCTTTCACGAACGTCCTACACCGCCGACGGCTTCGGGAGCCGATGACCGATCCAACCGCGGAGCACCCGTGACCTGGCAGGCCTGGCTCACGCTGGCCGTCATCGGGCTCGCCGTCGCGGCGATGGCGCGGGACCGCGCCTCCCCCGCGACCGCGCTGCTGTCCGCGGTGATCGTGCTCCTCGTCGCGGGCGTGCTCACGCCCGCCCGGGCCTTCGCGGGCTTCAGCAACCCCGCGCCGATCACCGTGGCCGCGCTGTACGTGCTGGCCCGCGCCGTGGAGAAGAGCGGTGTGCTGCAGCCGGTCGTGAGCGGCCTTCTGGGGCGCGACGGAAGCCAGCGCGGAGCTCTGGCGCGCCTCACGGTGCCCGTGGCCGCCGCCTCCGCGTTCCTCAACAACACACCGATCGTCGCGATGCTCGTGCCCCAGGTCACCGACTGGGCCGAGCGCAGCGGGCGCTCCCCGTCTCGCTACCTGATGCCGCTGTCGTTCGCGGCGATCCTGGGCGGCGTCGTCACGCTCATCGGGACCTCGACGAACCTGGTGGCCTCCGGCCTGCTGCAGGCGCACGGGATGCGGCCCCTCGGGATGTTCGAGCTCACCCGGGTCGGGCTCCCCGTGGCCCTCGCGGGCGTCGCGCTCCTGGTCGTGCTCGCACCGCTCGTGCTGCCGAGGAGACGCGCGGCCCGGGAGCAGGCGACCCAGGGCGCACGCGAGTTCACCGTCCAGATGCGGGTGGTGCGCGGGGGCCCGCTCGACGGGACGCGCGTCGGGGAGGGCGGGCTCCGGAACCTCCAGGGCGTGTACCTCGTGGAGGTCGAGCGGGCCGGACAGACGATCGCGCCCGTGCCGCCCGACACGGAGCTCGAGGCGGACGACCGGCTCACGTTCGTCGGGCGCGTGGACACGGTCGTGGACCTCCAGACGATGGGGGGCCTCACCTCGGCGGAGGAGGCCCACCTGCTCGACTTCGACGGTCCGGGCCACACGTTCTTCGAGGCGGTCGTGGGGGGAGGCTCCGCCCTCGCGGGCAAGACCCTCAAGGACCTCGAGTTCCGCTCGCGCTACCTGGCGGCCGTGGTGGCGATCCACCGCTCGGGCGAGATGGTGCGCGCCAAGCTCGGTCAGGTGCGCCTGCGGGCGGGCGACGCCCTCCTGCTGATCGCCGACGAGGGCTTCCTGGACCGCTGGCGCGACCAGCCGGACTTCCTGCTCGTGGCGCGCTTCGGGGGCACGCCTCCCGCCGTTCCGCGGAAGCGCGGCGTCGTGGTCGCGGTGGCCGCCGCCATCATCCTGGGAGCGAGCTTCGGGCTCATGCCGATCCTCGACCTCTCCCTGCTCGGCGCGCTCGTGCTCGTGGCGACGGGCGCGCTCACGCCGGCGGAGGCACGCCATGCCGTGAACCTCGACGTGATCATCGCCATCGCCGCGGCGTTCGGGCTGGCGGCCGCGCTCGACGCGTCGGGCCTCGCCGGGGGGATGGCCGCGGTGCTCGTCGACGTCTTCGGCCGCCTCGGCCCGCACGGAGTGCTCGCCGGTCTCCTGCTCGCGACGGTCGGGCTCACGGTGGTGGTCACGAACAACGCCGCCATCGCGCTGATGCTCCCGGTCGCGCTCTCGACGGCCGGAGAGGCGGGGCTGGCGTTGCGGCCGGTCGTCATCGCCGTGACCGTGGCCGCGTCCGCGTCGTTCCTGACGCCGATCGCCTACCAGACGAACCTCATGGTCTACGGGCCGGGCGGATACCGCTTCGGGGACTATGCGCGGCTGGGCGTGCCGCTCACGATCCTCGTGCTGGGGATGATCCTCGTGCTGGCGCGGTAGGGGCTCCGAGGAGGATCCGCCGGAGCTGCTCTTGCGACAGCCTGGCAGCGGAGGCGGACCGCCGCAGGAGGCCCCTCCCCCGCCGCGCCCCCCCGCTTCCTCGGGCGCCCTCCCATGCTATGTTGCATGCCTGCATCCGCTCCCGCCCGACAGGCCCACCCGAACTGCCCGAGCGACTCCCCATGACGGACCACTTGATCGCGCCCCACGGAGGCACGCTGGTCGACCTCCTCGTCTCCGACGACCGGGTCAGGGAGCTCAAGGAGGCCTCGCGGGACTGGCCTTCCTGGGATCTCACCGAGCGCCAGCTCTGCGACCTCGAGCTGCTCGTGAACGGAGGCTTCTCGCCGCTCACCGGCTTCATGCGCCGGGGGGACTACGAAGGCGTCGTCGACGGGATGCGGCTCACCGACGGCACGCTCTGGCCCATCCCGGTCACGCTCGACGTGAGCGAGGCGCTCGCGGACAAACTGTCGGAAGGACAGATGCTGGCGTTGCGCGACCCCGAAGGGGTGATGCTCGCGGCGCTGCACGTCGAGGAGATCTGGCGCCCGGACCTCCGTCACGAGGCCGAGGCGGTCTTCGGGAGCACGACCGGCGCCGCGATCGAGGAGCACCCCGGAGCGCGCTACCTGCTCGAGCAGGCCAACCCCGTGTACGTGGGAGGGCGGATCGAGGGAACCCATCCACCCATCCACTACGACTTCGCGGCGCTGCGTCTCGCGCCCGCGGAGCTGCGCGCGCGCTTCGCCAAGCTCGGCTGGCAGCGGGTCGTGGCGTTCCAGACGCGCAACCCCATGCACCGGGCGCACCAGGAGCTGACCCGGCGGGCCGCCAAGGAAGTGGAGGCGAGCCTGCTCATCCATCCGGTCGTGGGCATGACGAAGCCGGGCGACGTCGACCACTACACGCGGGTGCGATGCTACCAGGCGCTGCTTCCCACGTACCCGAAGAACACGGTGATGCTCTCGCTGCTGCCCCTGGCGATGCGCATGGGCGGGCCGCGCGAGGCGCTGTGGCACGCGATCATCCGCAAGAACCACGGCTGCACGCACCTCATCGTCGGCCGCGACCACGCGGGCCCCGGGGAGGACTCGAGCGGGACTCCGTTCTACGGCCCCTACGACGCCCAGGATCTGCTGCACGCGCACGAAGCGGAGGTGGGCATCACGATGGTGCCGTTCAAGCTCATGGTGTACGCGCCCGACCACGACACGTACTACCCGGTGGACGAGGTTCCCGAAGGCGTGGAGACCGTCAACATCTCGGGCACGGAGCAGCGCCGCCGGCTGCGGCTCGGCATCGAGCTGCCCGAGTGGTTCACCTTCCCGGCCGTGGAGGCCGAGCTCAGGAAGTCGTCGCCGCCGCGCCACCGTCAGGGCTTCACGGTGTTCCTCACGGGGCTCAGCGGAGCCGGCAAGAGCACGATCGCCAACGCCCTCCTGGTCAAGTTCCTGGAGATGGGCGGCCGGCCGGTCACGCTCCTGGACGGAGACCTCGTCCGCAGGCACCTGTCCAGCGAGCTGGGCTTCAGCAAGGAGCACCGCGACATCAACATCCGCAGGATCGGCTTCGTCGCGAGCGAGATCGCGAAGAACGGCGGGGTCGCGGTGTGCGCTCCCATCGCCCCGTACGACTCGGTGCGCAGGGAGGTGCGCTCGCTCGTGGAGGAGGCCGGCGGCGGATTCGTGCTCGTCCACGTCGCCACCCCCCTCGACGTGTGCGAGGAGCGCGACCGCAAGGGACTCTACGCGAAGGCGCGCGCAGGCATCATCAAGGAGTTCACGGGGATCAGCGATCCCTACGAGGAGCCGACCGACGCGGAGCTCGTCATCGACACGACGAGCCTGACCCCCGAGGAGTGCGCCCACCGTATCGTCCTGCACCTCGAGCGCGAGGGGTTCGTCGGCGAGGCGTGAGGCGGGACGCTCCGAGCCGCATCGACCCGAGGGCCGACGGGACCCGAAACGGCGGCGGGCTCACCTGCCGTGGCACTTCTTGTACTTCTTGCCGCTCCCGCACCAGCAGGGGTCGTTGCGTCCGGGCTCCTTGTCCACGTGCACGGGTTGCTTCCGCACCTCCTCGCCGTCGCCCCGGTTCGTGGCCAGCGTCCGGGGATCGGGCCCCGTGGCGAACCGGGCCTGCGCGGAGCGCGCCACGCCGAACTCGTCCACGCCCGCCGTGCCCGCCGGAGCCCCGACGGGCTCGGGCATCGGGATGCCTCCCCCTCTCCCCCGCCGCCTGAGCGGCTGCAGAGGGATCCCGGACCCCGCCGCGCCCGCGGCCGCCGTCTCCTCCGGCCCTGAGTAGCTGAAGCGCTGCGGCGCGCGCACGCGCGGCTGCTCGGGTGCGCCCAGCTGCACCCGGTAGAAGAACTGGGACACGCTCTTGCGCACGTCCGTGATGAGGCTCACGAACATCTTGTAGGCCTCGTCCTTGTACTCGATGAGCGGGTCCTTCTGGCCCCAGCCGCGGAAGGTGATGGACGCCTTCAGGTGGTCGAGGTCGTAGAGGTGGTCCTTCCACTTGTCGTCGATCACGCTGAGCATCACCAGGCTCATCACCGGCTCCGCGTGCTCGCCCAGGCTGTCGATCTTCTTGTGGAACCCGGCGCGCAGCGTCTCCAGCACCGCCTCCTCGACGTCCCCTCGGCTCAGCTCGTGGTCGGGATCGTTCTCCTCCGGCAGGGCGCCGACGACCTGGAAGTAGTCGCGCAGGAGGCGGCTGCGGAGCCCGGCCAGGTCCCACTTCTCCGGGTTCTCGCCCTCCGGGGCGTACTCGTCCATGTGGTCGCGGGCGGCGTGCTCGATCATCTCCCAGATCTCGCCCTTGAGGTCCTCGCCGCCCTCCAGCGCGAACAGCCTCAGGTCGTAGACGACCTCGCGCTGCTGGTTCATCACGTCGTCGTAGTCGAGCAGCTTCTTCCGGGCGTCGAAGTTGTTGAACTCCACCCGCTTCTGCGCCCGCTCGATGGACTTCGTCACCAGCCCGTGGGTGATGACCTCGCCCTCCTGGGCCCCCATCCGGTTCATCACGCCGGCGATGCGCTCGCTCCCGAACAGGCGCATCAGGTCGTCCTCGAGGCTGAGGAAGAACTGGGTGGCGCCCGGATCGCCCTGGCGCCCCGACCGCCCGCGCAGCTGCCGGTCGATGCGCCGCGAGTCGTGGCGCTCGCTGCCCAGGATGTGGAGCCCGCCGTGCTCCAGCTTGTGCTCGGGGTTGCTCGGGTCGATCCGGTCGGCGCGCACCGGGTCGACCGGGAGCATCTCCTCGGGATCGAGCCCACGCTCCTTCGCCCACGCCACGGTGCGATGCTCCGTCACGCCCGGGCCGAGCTTGATGTCGGTCCCGCGCCCGGCCATGTTCGTCGCGATCGTCACCGTGCCCGGCCGCCCGGCCAGGGCCACGACCTCCGACTCGCTCTTGTGGTGCTTCGCGTTCAGCACCTGGTGCGCGATCCCCCGGCGCTTCAGCATGCGCGACAGCGTCTCCGACACGTCGACGTTCGTCGTGCCGACCAGCACGGGGAGCTCGAGCGCGTGCAGCCGCTCGAGCTCGTCCATGATCGCGTTGTACTTCTCGCGCTTGGTGCGGAAGATGAGGTCGTCGTGATCGGCGCGGACCACCGGCCGGTTCGTCGGGATGACGAGCACGTCGAGATCGTAGATCTGGTGGAACTCGGTCTCCTCCGTCTCGGCGGTGCCGGTCATGCCGGCCAGCTTGTCGTACATCCGGAAGTAGTTCTGGATGGTGATGGTGGCCATGGTCTGCGTCTCGCCCTGCACCTGGACGCCTTCCTTGGCCTCCACCGCCTGGTGGAGCCC
>JBJKSF010000149.1:0-39186 GCA_046704285.1 Longimicrobiales bacterium
ACCGAGGCCCGCACCGCGAGCTCGGAGCGCCGCCGAACGCCGCGGACCAGGAGCATCCCGCCCGCGTTGGCGCACGCCGCGAGGAGCACGAGCAGGACGGCCCCCTCCAGAAGGAGGAGTGGCGTGCGTACGTCGCCGAGCAACCGATGGGAGATCGAGACCGCCGAGGCCTCCTTCGCTCCTCCACTCACTCCAGCGGAGATCACACCCAGCTCCCGCGCGGCGGCGGCCGGGCTCGTGCCGGCCTTCAAGCGGGCCAGCGTGACGATGATCGCGGCGCCGGCCACGTGCGTCAGCTCCGGATACGTCGGAGGGAGGGCGACCCACACGTCCGCCCCGTCGGGGAAGCGGGCCCCATCGCGGACGACGCCCTCGACCGCGTAGTGCTTTCCGCTCATCTCGATGGTGCGATCGAGGATGTGCGGATCCGCATGGTAGACGCGGCGCCACAGGCGCTCGGAGATCACGACGGCCGGAGCCGCACCGGGGTCGTAGGCCGACGGCGGCAGCGAACGGCCCAGGAGCATCGGCTCGTCGAGGAGGCCGAAGAACCCACGCGTGACCGCGGCGCCCTGTACCTCGACGGCACCGCTCGCCGTCATGAGGGGGAAGCCGCCGTCGAGATAGCCCGCCACGGACGTCACCGAGCGCGCCTGGCGTCTCCAGGCGTCCAGGACCGGGTACGACGCGCGGGAGAGCCCGTAGCCGGGCATGACCTCCTGGACGACCACCACGCGCGAGGCGTCCCGGAACGGCAGCGGGGCGAAGAGAACGCCGCGCACCACCGTGAAGACCAGCGCGTTCAGCGCCACGGCGAGCGCGAGGATCAGCCCCGGCGCCATGACCCGGCCGGGACGACGGGCGAGGGTTCGCGCCGCCATGCGCAGCTCGTCGACGCCGGCACGCAGGAAGCCGCCCACGCGCCTCGGGCGCACGAGAGCCGTGCCGAGCCGATCTCTCGCCGGGCGTCGATCTACAGCCGACTTCCCGCCCCCTCCCCTACGAGGCCGCATGGGTCAAATCCCTGTTCTGCGGTGCATCCAGCCGCGGCCCGTCTCTCGAAAGGTCCGTGCCACCGCCGCGGGACACGCATATCCACTTGTTCTGTAGGGCGTTACGCTCCCCGTCGGGCGCTTCCGCACGCAGGCCCTCCTGTCCGCTCGCGGGACGGGGTGTCGCGATTCCGGACATTCGTTCCGCGGGCCGCGACGCCGCCGAGCCCGGAACGCCTCGTACGGGAGAGGCCGGCGCGGCGCGCGGTCCGCCCACCCCGTCCCGCCCCTCGCGCACACCGGCGTGGAGTTCTATGCTAGCCATGGCGGCACCGTGATGCCCACCGGCAGCCGATGAGGACGTCAGGACGCCGCCGGAGGCTCAGTCGATGACCGAACCCATGCCGTCGTTCGATTCCGTCAGCGTCGCCGCGATCCTGATGCAGCGAGGTCGGGAGGATCGCGCCGCGCTCCTGGACGACCTCGTGACCATGCTGGTCGAGGTCGTGCCCGGAGTGCAGGTCGAGCACGCGCTCCTGCGGCGGCGCGTGACGGCGATCCGCCTGCCACTCGGCGGATTCGTCTACGTCCTCGAGCGCGGCGCGGGGGGAGCGTTGGAGGCGAGCAGACAGCAGCAGGTTCGCGGTGTCGTGATCCGGACCGATCCGATGGAGATCGAGGCGTTCCTAGCCGAGCTCGGACCGGCGATCGACGCCGAGCTGCAGCGCACGGAGCGCGGCCGCGACGCACTGCGGGCCTGGCTGGATTCCGTCGAGCCCTGATCGTCCATCGACCATCCCACGGACTCTCACAGAAGAGAAACTGCCCATGTCCGACTATGTGCCCGGTTCGGCCACGAACCTTCCTCAGGGCGCCGCCGACAGGCTGCGCGCCATGCGCGGGGCGGGCGACCGTCCGGCGTTCTTCACCAGCGACCTCTCCGTGGACGAGTTCCTGCTCGTCGAGGAGGCGGGATTCGAGGCGCTGGGCCTCGTGCTCGGCTCGTCCATCTACCACGTGGGCTTCCAGTGGCAGAAATGGAACACGAGCCAGGAGCTCCCGGTCCTCACCCGGGCGATGTACGAGGCGCGCGAGCTGGCGATGACGCGCATGGAGGAAGAGGCGGACCTGCTGGGGGCCGACGGAGTCGTGGGCGTTCGCCTGCTCCTCAAGGCATACGCGATGCTCGAAGGCGTGCTGGAGTTCCAGGCGATCGGCACCGCGATTCGGCATCGGGAGCGCCAGGGCAGCCTCCGCACGAAGGACGACCGGCCGTTCACGTCCGATCTCAGCGGCCAGGACCTGTGGAAGCTGGTCCGCGGCGGCTATCGGCCGGTGAGCCTGTCGATGGGCGCGTGCGTCTATCACGTCGCGCACCTGAGCTTCATGCAGGCGCTGAAGCAGGTCGGCCAGAACAAGGAGATGAAGATCTACACCGAGGCGACGTACGCGGCGCGCGAGCTGGCGCTCGAGCGCATGCAGGCGGAGGCCGTCCAGCGCGGAGGTGTCGGCATCGTGGGGGCCCGCGTCGAGGAGTCCAGCTGGGGCTGGGGCGCGAACGCCATCGAGTTCTTCGCGGTCGGCACGGCCGTCGCGCCGATTGCGGGCGCCGCGCAGCAGCCGGCGCTCGACACGCTCCAACGGGTGGTGAGCTTCGACGCCACGGCGTGACTCCGCCACCGCGGCGGCAACGGGAGGGACGCACCGGATGAGGACGATCGGGACCGAGGAGCACTTCGTGACCGACGAGGTCGCGACGGCGTGGAGCCGGCTGGCCTCCCCCGCGCGCGAGGACTCGCGGGCCGGCGTCCCTCCGGGGGAGCTGGGGGAGCGGCTCCGCGAGGTGGGCGAGCGCCGGATCGCCGCGATGGACGAGGCGGGGCTGGACATCCAGGTGATCTCGCTCAGCTCGCCCGGCGTCCAGAGCTTCCCGGCCGAGGAGGCGCACCGCCTCCAGGTCGAGACGAACGACCGCATCGCCGAGCTCGTGGGCGCGCACCCGGATCGGCTCCAGGGCTTCGCCACGCTCGCCCTGCCCGCGCCCACCGCCGCCGCGCGAGAGCTCGAGCGCGCGGTAACCCGACTCGGCCTCAACGGTGCCCTCATCTTCGGACGCACGGGCGAGCGCAATCTCGACCACTCCGACAACTGGCCTGTCTTCGAGGCCGCCGCCGCGCTCCGCGCCCCGCTGTACATCCACCCCCAGATCCCGCGGCCGCAGGTCCGGGATGCGCTGTACGGCGGCTTCGACGACGCCGTCAGCAATGCGTTCGCGACGTACGGCATCGGGTGGCACTACGAGTCCGGAGTGCAGTTTCTCCGGCTCGCGCTCGCGGGCGTGTTCGACCGCTTCCCCGACCTGCGCGTGATCCTCGGCCACTGGGGCGAGGTCGTCCTGTTCTACCTCGACCGCGCCGACTGGCTGGCCACGCAGGCCGAGCTCCCCCGGCCGTTCTCCGAGTACGTTCGCCGCAACGCCTACGTCACGGCGGGCGGCGTCTACAGCCACCGCTACCTGCGTTGGGCCGTCGACGTGATCGGCGTGGAGCGCGTCCTGTTCGCCACCGACTACCCGTACCGGCCCGGCCCCGACGGCGGCGTCGAGCACTTTCTCGCGACCGCCGGGCTGGACCGAGCCGATCAGGAGCGGATCGCCGCGGGCAACTGGGATGCGCTCGTCGCCGGCATCCGCCGCTGACGCCGTCGCCCCGTCCCGATCCCGCGCGGTGAAGCGTCCAGGCGCGCCGCGCGGACGGAGCGCAGCGTGAGGGCCGGGCGGCGCGGAGCCGCCCGGCCCTCACGTCAACCTGCGCCGAGGTACTTGTTGAACCAGTCCAGCGAGCGCTTCAGCACGTTGCGGCGGTCCTGCGGCTTGTAGAAGCCGTGCCCCTCACCCGCGTAGACCACGAGCTCGGTGGGCACGTGCATGGCGCGCAGGGCGTGCCAGAACTCGAACGACTGCGGAGCCGGGCATTCGCCGTCGTACTGCCCCACGAGCACCAGCGACGGCGTCTTGTCGTGCGTGATGAAGTTGATGGCCGAGCTCTTGGCGTACACGGCCGGATCCTGGTACACGGACGCGCCGAAGAACGGGATCATCCACTCATCGATGGAGTTCTCTCCGTAGTAGCTCTTCCAGTCCGACAGGCCGGCGCCGACCACGGCGGCCTTGAAGCGGCGGGTCTGGGTCGGCGCGAACATGGACATGAAGCCGCCGTAGCTCCACCCGGTGATGCCGAGACGCTTGTCGTTGATCGGATACTTCGCCTCGACCGCGTCGACGCCGGCGAGGATGTCGCGCAGGTCGCCGTAGCCCATGTCCTTGCGCACGGCCTTCGTGAAGCGCTCGCCCTGGCCGAAGCTGCCGCGCGGATTGGGCATCAGCACGAAGTAGCCCATCGCCGCCAGCGGCGCCGGCCCGTAGCCGTCGTAGGGCCAGCGGGGTCGCGTGGCGTATGTGGGGCCGCCGTGCACGTAGACGATGAGGGGATAGGTCTTCCGCGGCTCGTAGCCGGCGGGGAACAAGAGCCAGCCCTGCACGTGGAATCCTTCGTTCGTCCAGTGCATCGAGACCTCCTTGCCCCACATCGGCCCGACGCCCTGGTTGACGTCGGTGATCGCGTGCGGCGCCTGCGCCACGCCGACCGGCTGGCCGGCGCCATCGGTCCTCAGGGTCGCCGCATAGATCTCGGGCGGGTCGTCGAAGGTGCTGTGGAGGAACGCCAGCCGATCGTGCCCGCCCGACAGGGACAGCGACGACGCCGCGGTACCGTCGCTGATCTCCGTGTGGACCGTGAACAGCTCCTGGTGCGTGGCGGGAGAGGTGCCGTGCAGCGTGAAGCTCGACACCCGCGCCGAGCCGCCCGCGAACGAGGACACCAGCAGACTCCGATCACCCGTCCAGGTCAGCCACGAGGGCGTGATCGTGATGCCCGGCGTGACGTCGGTCGGCTCGCCGCCGGCCGCCGGGACGACGTAGATGTCGCCGCCGGTGGCGCCCTGATCGCTCATCAGCCCGCCGATGAAGGCGATCCGCGACCCGTCCGGGGACCAGCGCGGCAGCGCCATCTGAAGCCCGTGCAGTGAGCCGGTCACACGCGCGGGATCCACGACGACCCGCGGCGGGCCGCCGGGGGTCTGCGCATACAGCTTGGCCACCCACCAGTTGTCCCGTCCCGGCGGAGGCGCACCGACGTAGGTGAGCCGGTCACCGCGGCGAGACCAGTCGTACTCGTAGACGAAGGTCGACTCCGGCGTGACCTCGGTGACCGATCCCCCGTCTCTCGACACCATCGCCACGCGCTGATGCTCGACGCCGGCACTGCCGATGACGCCGATCCGCGGCTTCGTGGGCGAGACGGCGGCGATGGGATGCAGGTCCCCCTCGACGTAGAGGAAGCTCAAGTGCGACCCGTCCGAATCCCACCCCAGGTCGTGCACGAACCCGTCGAGGTGCGTGACGCGGTGGGCCTGCGTCCCGTCGGCGCCCACGACATAGACGTCCAGCTGGCCGGCCCGCTCTCCATGATTGCAGTTGGAGAGGAACGCCAGCGAACGCCCGTCGGGAGACCAGGCGATGTCGCCCTCGATGCACCCCGGGACGGCGTCCCCGATCGTCACGGTACGCGCGTGGCTGCCGTCCGCATCGGCGATCTGCAGCACCTGGGACGGACCGCGACGCTCTTCCTCCCCTCCCATCCCGGCGGCCGCCGGAGGCCGCGGATCGAGCAGCCAGGCGACCTGCTTGCCGTTCGGCGAGACCGCCACCGCCCTGAAGCTCGCCACGTCGCGCAGGCGGCTCATGATCTCCGTGATGTGCGCCGACTCCTGGCCCGGGGCCCCGGACGAGACCCCCTGGGCAAGTGTGCCGGCTGCGGTGAGCGACAATGCAGCGGCCAGCGCGGGCAGGACGAGCGAGGGTCTCATGGGCGCCTTCTGTGGATGGAGGAGGGCAGTCGAAGGCCGTGACGGAGCTGAACGGACCGTAAGACCGTGACGACGGCAGAGCAAGGGGGCGGGGCGGGGGCCGCGAGCGGTCGCCGGCGTCCGTCGGAAGGAGGTCGGAAGGTGCCGGACGCGGCTGACACGTAATCCGCTCTCCTTGCGTAGGGCTCCGGTGGGGTGAATCACCGATCTCGAGGTACGAGCATGATCGCAACGGCCATGATGCTCGCCACGTTGGTGAGCCCGCAGGTGGCCCGGGCCGCTCTCTTCAGAGACAGCACACGTGTTGAAAGAGAGTCGAGCGCCGCGGCCCCGCAGGCCGTCTTGGCCGATCGTCCCCCGGTCGTCGACGGCCGAAGCGACGACGCGATCTGGCAGCGCGCGCGAGCCATCACCGACTTCCAGGAGTGGTCCCCGACCGAGGGCCAGCCGCCCCGGTTCCGCACGGAGGCCCGAGTGGCCTACGACCGGACCAACATCTATGTGCTCGTACGCTGCTTCGACCCCCACCCCGACAGCATCATCCGGCTGATCGGGCGCAAGGACGACTTCCCGCAGTCGGACCGTGTGGTCGTCCTGATCGACTCCTACCACGACCGGCGCACCGGCTTCGAGTTCGGCGTGACGGCCGCGGGAGGGCGCTACGACGCCGCGATCTACGACGACAAGGACGAAGACCAGGCGTGGGACGCCGTCTGGGACGTCGCGACCCGCATCGACTCGGCGGGCTGGACCGCCGAGTTTCGCATCCCGCTCTCGCAGCTGCGCTACGGGCCCCAGCGCGACCACACCTTCGGCTTCGCGATCGACCGCGACATCTACCGCTACAACGAGCGGGTCAGCTGGCCCTTGTTCCGCCAGTCCAAGGCGGGCCTGGCGTCCCAGTTCGCCGACGTCACCGGGTTCGACGATCTCGAGGCGTCGCGCCGACTCGAGGCGGCGCCCTACTTCGTGACCAAGAACGTGTCGCACGTCGCGGCCCGCACGGTCGGACGCAGGCAGGACCTCTCGCTGGGCGCGGACTTCAGGTACCGCGTGGCCTCGAATGTCACGCTCGACGCCACCGCCAATCCGGACTTCGGCCAGGTGGAGGCCGATCCCGGGGTCCTGAACCTCACCGCCTACGAGACGTTCTTCCCGGAGAAGCGCCCCTTCTTCGTCGCCGGACGCGGGCTGTTCGACGTCCCGATCAACTGCAACCAGGTGAACTGCAGCAGCGAGACCATGTTCTACAGCCGTCGCATCGGACGGGCGCCCGAGCTGGCCGGCACCTTCAACGACACGACCTCGCCCGCGTTCACCACGATTCTCGGCGCGAGCAAGCTCACCGGGCGCCTGGCGGGCGGACTGAGAATCGGCGTGCTCGACGCCGTCACGGAGAAGATGACCGGAGTGGGGCGGAGGACGATCGAGCCCACCACGAACTACGCGGTCGTGCGCCTCGACCAGGATTACGGCCGGGGCGACGGGACGGTCGGCGTGATGGTCACGGGCGTGAACCGGAGCCTCGACGCCTGGAGCGCACCCTACCTGCCGGCAAGCTCCTACGCGGGCGCAGCGAACTTCCGCCAGCGGTTCCTGCGCGAGACCTATCAGGTCTCCGCGCTGCTCGCCGGGAGCCGGGTCGGCGGGACCGCGCCCGTGATCGCGGACCTGCAGCGCGACCCCGTGCACTACTACCAGCGACCGGACGCCGGGCTGCCCCTCGACACGACGCGCACCACGCTGGGCGGAGACGCCGAGGAGGTGAAGCTCGGCAAGGTCGGAGGCAAGCACCTGATGTTCGAGACCGCCCTGCAGCGGCGCTCCCCAGGGTTCGAGATCAACGACCTGGGCTACCTGCAGCGGGCCGGCGAGCAGAACTGGTCCACGTGGGTAGGCTACTTCGACCGCCAGGTGCGAACCCTGTATCAGAGCTTCCAGTGGAACTGGAACTGGTGGCAGATCTGGACCACCGAAGGCCTGCCGCTGGAGCGGGCGCTCAACACGAACGTGCAGATCACCTTCCGCAACAACTGGGGCGTCCACGTCGGCGGCACCCTCGGCCAGATCGGTGCCACGTACGACGACCGCGCCGCTCGTGGCGGACCCGCGGTCCGGCAGGACCCCTACGTCACGCCCTGGATCTCCATCAGCGGTGACGACCGGCGGCAGATCGTGCCGTCCTTCTCGGTCAACTACTTCCGCGGCGGGGCCGGTCATGCGCACTCCATCGCCCTCGGTCCCGAGCTGGACCTCAAGCTGTCGAGCCGGTTCTCGGCGTCGGCGTCTCTCGACTGGGAGAAGAACGACAACGGCTACCAGTGGTACGGCAACGCGACGGACGCGCTGGGCGCCGCCCACTACGGATTCGCGCGCCTGCGCCAGACCACGGAAGCCGTCACCGCGCGGCTGAACTACACGATCTCTCCGACGGCGACCCTCCAGGTGTACGCGCAGCCCTTCATCTCCAAGGGGACGTACAGCGACCTGCGCGAGCTGTCGGCCACGCCGCGTGCCGCGCAGTACGATCGGCGCTACCAGCCGTACTACGACGCGCCCACCGCGGCCGACCCGGGCGGGTTCGACTACAGGCAGTTCCGCTCGAACGTCGTGTTCCGCTGGGAGTACCTGCCCGGCTCCATCCTCTTCGTGGTGTGGAGCCAGGGGCGCCAGGCGAGCGCGGACGCGGCGGGCACGGCCGGCATCGGCGGTGACCTGAGGCGCCTGTTCGAGCTGCCGCCGGACAACACGCTGCTGATCAAGGTCTCGTACTGGCTGAACCGCTAGGGGCCGGGAAGCCGGAGCCGCCGAGTTCGGCCCGGTTGCGGGGTGGACAGCCGTGTTGCGAAACGGCACGCTCCGTTGAACCATGATGCCCGAGGGCGGTCGAGGAGTCACGCGACGGCCGTTCGCCCGCCGGTTCACCGACAAGGAGCCTCCATGGCCGATGCCCCTCCCCCCCGCGTCTCCCCGGCCGACGCCGGCGCGGACTCGGACCGGCACGCCATCTCGGATCTACAGGCGGGTCTGGGGCAGGACTTCGAGGTCCTCCGCCCGTTGGGCCACGGCGCGATGGCGACGGTCTACCTGGCCAGGGATCGCGCCCTCGGCGTGCAGGTCGCGGTCAAGGTGCTCCGCCCCGGCAAGGCCGCGGACGAGACGGCGCGCCGGCGCTTCGAGCGCGAGGCGCGCGCGGCGGCCTCTCTCGGCGATCATCCCAACACCGTGGCCGTCACCCGCTTCGGCCGGTTGCCGGACGAGACACCCTACCTCGTCATGCAGTACGTCAACGGCCGCACGATGGAGGAGCGCCTCAAGGCCGAGGGCCACCTCTCGGTGGCCGAGGCCACGACCGTCCTCGCCGAGGTCGCGTCCGCCCTGGTGCTGGCCCACTCCAAGGGGATCGTCCACCGCGACGTGAGGCCGGGCAACGTGCTCTGGGACGCCGAGAAGGAGCGCGCACGACTCACCGACTTCGGCATCGCGGCCGTCATGGACCAGACGGGGCCCGGCTCGACGCGACTGACCCGGACCGGCGAGTTGCTCGGCGACCCGCACTACCTCAGCCCGGAGCAGCTCACGGACGGCGAGGTCACCGAGCTCACGGACATCTACCTCTTCGGCGTGCTCGGCTACGAGATCCTGTCCGGGAGAGGGCCCTACGACGCGAGGACCCCCACGGAGTGGATCCGGGCGCACCTGCAGCAGGAGCCCGCCGATCTGCGCAAGCTCCGCCCCGACGTGCCTGCCGAGATCGCGGACCTGCTGCACCGGTGCCTGGCCCGCGAGCCCCGCCACCGCCCTTCCGCCCGCGACGTCCTGCGCGCGCTGCAGCGCGAGGGCGCGCGGACCGGGGTCGCCACCGACGACCTCACCGACATCCAGCAGCTCCTCAAGAAGCGGGTGCCCCAGATCGTGCTCGTGGTCGGCGGCGTGGGGGCCGGCCTCATCCAGCTCGTCAGCGCGATCGAGAACCTCCTTCCGGCGAAGAGCATGATCGAGACGGTGATCTTCGTGGTGGCCTCGATCCTCGCGGCGGCCGTCCTGTCCTGGTTCCACGGGGAGAAGGGAAAGCAGAGGGCGCCGGCGATCGAGTGGGTGCTGCTGGGGATCATCGCAGCAGGGTGGATCGCGGTCAGCGTGGTCGCGGCCGTGCGCTGAAGACCACGGAGCGCGGATACGCTGGCCGCGCCCTGCGTACGGACCGTCACACCGATGACGACTCCCGCTTCACGGTCCGTCCCACGATGAGGGTGATGTTGTCGGTGCCCCCATTGTCGAGGGCGTCCTGCATCAGCTGGTCCACCACCTGGCGGGCGCTGGACATGGACGCCAGCCGCTCCTTGATGAGCTCGTCGGAGACGTGCTTGGTGAGGCCGTCGCTGCAGAACAGGAGCACCGTACCCCAGTCGCGGACCAGGCGCGTGACCACCGGCGCCAGCTGCTCGCCCCCCAGGGCGCTGGACAGGATGTGCGCCCACCGCGTGTTCTCCGCAGCGGTACGCGTGAGCACGCCGGCGCTCACCAGCTCCTGAGCCATGGTCTGGTCCTGGGTGAGCTGCGAGAGCTCGCCGTCCCGGTAGACGTAACACCGCGAGTCGCCCACCTGGAGGATGTAGGCGTGCGGCCAGAGGCCGAGGAAGAGCGTGAGGGTCGTGGCGAAGCGGCGCCCACCGCCCTCGCGCTCGGCGCGCTCCAGGAGGCTCCCGTGGACGGCCAGCGCCGCGTCCTGGAGCAGGCGCGAGAAGACCTCGGGATCCTCCGACTCCTCGTACTGGGCCTCGTGGAAGAACTTCGAGACCGAGGCGACGAGATCCGTCACGGCGCGGCGGGCGGCCTCCTCGCCGCCCGCGACCCCACCCACGCCGTCCGCCACGACCGCCAGGGAGGCCAGTCGCTCGAGCTGCACGACCGGCTCCTCTTCCGGGAACATGCTGCTGCGCTCGTGGGTCACGCCCCTCGCCAACGCGCCAAGGAAGAAGTGGTCCTGGTTCTCCTTGCGGACGTTGCCGACGTGGGTGGCGCCCCAGGCGTCGATGTCGGAGAACTGTGGGCGGTCGCTCATCGCTTCGTTCCCTCGGTGGCGGCCCGGGAGGGCGGTCGTGACGCGGAAGGGAGGCTCGGCCAATGGGGGTCAAGATGCGGCCGGTCGTACGACCGGGCCAGGATCATGCGTGGCGGCCGGGGACGCGCGGGGCTCGAGCGGGCCGGGGACCTCCGTTCCACGGAAGCCCGCGCGAGGACGACGGCCACACCGTCACGCGGTCGTGGCGTACGCGCTGCCGTCGCCGACCTCCTCTCCTGTCGTAGGCCAGCCCGGGATCGTAGACTGGAACCGTTTTCGCTCCAGAACGGCAGGCCAGTGTCCGTTCGTCAACTGAGGGTATGTCCATGACATCGAGCAGGTGCGTCGGGTCGAGATGGTCGATATTGCTGGCTTCCGTGGCGGTCGCGCTTCTCGTGCTGCCGGCGGGGGCCAACGCCCAGTCCGATCTCTACGACGGGATGCGCTGGCGTCTCATCGGCCCCTTTCGTGGCGGCCGGGTCTCCCAGGTCATCGGCGTGCCCAGCCAGCCCAACGTGTTCTACATGGACGCCGAGGACGGCGGCATGTGGAAGTCGATCGACGACGGCTTGACGTGGGTGAGCCTCTTCAAGGGCGACGAGGACAATTCCCTCGGATCGATGGCCATAGCCCCGTCGGATCCGGACATCATCTATGCAGGCTCCGGCGAAGCCACACAGCGACCGGATCTGTCCATCGGCGACGGCCTCTACAAGTCCACGGACGCGGGCAAGACGTGGCAGCACCTCGGCCTGAGGGATGGCCAGCAGCTCGCCTCGATCGTCGTGGACCCGCACGATCCGGACCGGCTGTTCGTCGCCGTGCTGGGTCACCCGTACGGGCCGAACGAGCAGCGTGGCGTCTTCCGCTCGACGGACGGCGGACGGACGTTCCAGAAGGTGCTCTACAAGAACGAGAACACGGGTGCCGCCGAGGTGGCCCTGGACCCGTCGAATCCGAACGTGGTCTACGCCGTGCTGTGGGCGACACGGGGTGCGCCGGCCGTCGTGGCCGGAGTGCGGATGTCGCGGGTCCCGGGCAGCGGCCTGTTCGAGTCGACCGACGGCGGTGACACCTGGCAACAGATCGGCCAGGGGCTCCCGACGGTGGCCGAGGGCCTCGGCCGGATCCGGATGGCGATCGCCCCCAGCAACCCCGACCGCATCTATGCGAGCGCCGCCGGCGCGATCTACCGCTCGGACGACGCGGGGCGGACGTTCCAGCGCGTAAGCAACGACAGGCGCACGGCCGGCGCCTTTCTCACGGTGGCGCCCGACAATCCCGACGAGCTCTACGCGAGCCAGACGGCCCTGTACCGCTCCATGGACGGAGGCAGGACCTTCACCGCCATCCGGGGCGCCCCCGGCGGGAACGACTACCACCACGTCTGGATCGACCCCGCCAACCCGAAGATCATGGCGGTCGGTGTCGACCAGGGTGCCAGCCTGACCGTGGACGGCGGGAAGACGTGGAGCACCTGGTACAACCAGCCGACCGCCCAGGCCTACCACGTCATCACCGACAATCAATTCCCCTACCGCGTCTTCAGCTCCCAGCAGGATGCCGGCTCGTTCGGCATCCTGAGCCGGAGCAACGACGGGCAGATCACGTTCCGCGACTGGCACCCGGTCGGCGCGGACGAGGACGGCTACATCGCACCGGACCCGCTCAACCCGAACATCATCTACTCGAGCCACGTTGTCCGCTACGACTGGACCACGGGTGAGAGCCAGTTCGTGGGCCCCCAGGTCGCACGCTTCGAGGGCAAGTACCGATTCACCCCCTATTGCCCCCTGCTGTTCTCTCCCGTCGATCCGCACGTGCTGTATCTCGGCGGAAACGTCCTGTTCAAGACCACGAACGGCGGCCACAGCTGGCAGGTCATCAGCCCGGACCTCTCACGCGCAGACCCCGGCGTACCCGCGAACCTCGGTCCCTTCGGCGATCGCGCGGCACCGCCGCATCACAAGGGCGTGATCTACAGCATCGGGCCCTCCTTCCAGAACGTGAACACGATCTGGGTCGGGACGACCGACGGGCTCATCTGGGTCACGCACGACGGCGGAAAGCACTGGGACAACGTGACGCCTCCAGCCATGACGCCCTGGAGCACGGTCACGCAGCTCGTGGCGTCGCACTTCGACGACCAGACCGCCTACGCCTCCGTCAGCCGCTTCTTCCTCAACGATCTGAAGCCGTACATCTACGTGACGCACGACGGCGGAAGGACCTGGAAGCTGATCGTGAACGGCCTGCCGGACGACGCTCCGGTGGACGTCGTGCGTGAGGATCCGGTGCGCAAGGGTCTGTTGTTCGCCGGTACCGAACGGGCCGTCTGGTTCTCGGTGGACGACGGGGCGCACTGGCAGTCCCTGCAGCTGAACCTTCCGGTGACGTCGATGCGTGATCTGGTCGTGCACGACAACGACCTGGTGCTCGGGACGCACGGTCGCTCCGACTGGATCCTCGACGACATCACGCCGCTGCGTCAGCTCACGGCCGCCGCGGCCGCGACCCGGGCGTTCCTCTACGAGCCCGAGGCCGCCTACCAGATCCCGCGCAACACGTACAGCGACACGCAGCTGCCGCCGGAGTTTCCGGCGGGCCAGAACCCGCCCAGCGGCGCGATCATCGACTACTACCTGAAGGCGCCGGTGACCGGACCGGTGACACTCGAGATCCTCGATGCCCGCGGCGAGCTGGTGCGCCGCTGGGCCTCGACGGACAAGCCCACGCGGGTGAATCCCGATGAGCTGAACTTCCCGACCTACTGGCTGCGACCGCCCCGCGTGCTGTCCGCCGAGGCCGGGATGCACCGGTGGGTGTGGAACCTGCACTATCCCGCCCCGCACGTGCTGCGGCCGACGGTCGCGATCTCCGTCATCCTGCACGATTCGCCCATCGGGCCGCTGGGCCCGGCGGCGCTGCCCGGCCACTACACCGTGAAGCTGACGGCGGACGGACACACCTGGACCGAGCCGCTGACGGTGCGCATGGACCCGCGGAACAAGACGCCCATGGCCGGACTCACCCAGCAGTTCCGTCTGGCGATGCAGCTCGGGCGGGACATGGACCGGACCTGGGCGGCGTTGCAGCAGGCGAAGGCCAAGGGCGAGAAGACACCCGCCCTCCTGAGACTGAACGGCGAGATCGAGGCCCAGTACAACTCCCTCTACGGCGCCTCGTACGGCGGCACCGACGGCAACGCGTCGACCATGGCCACCCCCACGACCCAGCAGGTCGCCGCGGTCGCCAGCCTCCACCGCCAGGTGCTCGCGATGCTGGGGCACTGAGCGCGACGGCGCCGGACAGGACGCGGGTGGTGGGGCCCGAGGCCCCGGGGCGGGGGCCCTCTGCGACCCACGGGGGTGGCGAGATCCCGCTCCGGGATCGTATTTGTAGACCGGTCGTCTGCCATCGAGCCGTCCACGCGCCCCGCTGGGTGCGCACCGGGAAACGAAGGAACCTGCCCGCTTGATACCCTCCCCGCCGCTGGCGCTCACCCTTGGAGGCACGTCGTTCCTGTGCCTGACCATCGCCCTGTTCGCCCTTCATCACCGCTCCGGGAGGGCCTACCTGTGGGACTGGGCCACCGGATGGCTCGCCGCGGTGGTGTGGCTGGGCGCCGGCCTCGTGGCGGACGTGCAGGTGACGCCCCGCACGTCCAGGATCTTTCTGGCCGTGTGCGTCTTCGTCGCGGTGGCGGCCGTGATGAGCCAGTCGATGCTCCAGATCCAGGGCATGCGGCGCCTCACCCTGCATCCACGTCTGGGTGTCCGGATGCGGGTGTGGCTGGGCGTGGCGGTGCTCGTCTACGCAACCCTCGCAGCGCTCGCGAGCGCGCTCTGGGAGGGTACCCGCGGGGCGTTCGTCGCGACGGTGGCCCTGCCCCACGTGGTGCTGGGTCTGGCCTTCCTGGTCTCGGCCTGGGACCTGCACAAGGCGGGACGCCGACACGGCTTCGGAGCCTGGCTCCTCCCGATCGCCTTCACGGGGTACGGGCTGCACAACCTGCGGGTCGCGTTGACGCCCGCGCGGACGCTCCCCGTCCCCCACAGCCTGACCATGGGATTCCTCGGGATGTTCGTGGCGTTCGCGATCGTCTACGGGGCGGTGGCCTGGACCCTGGACGAGGAGGCCGAGCGTCTCGGAGAGGCCTCCGCGCGCCACGAGCTGCTGGAGGCCCAGCTCCTCGAAGCCCAGAAGCTCGAGGCACTCGGTCAGCTCGCCGCCGGGGTGGCGCACGACTTCAACAACCTCCTGACCGTGATCGGCGCCCACGCCGAGCTCATCGAGCTGGAGCCTGGACACGACCAGAGGACGCTCGAGTCGCTCCGTGAGATCCGGACGGCACGGGACCGGGGATCCCGGCTCGTGACCCACCTTCTGATCTTCGCGCGCAAGCAGGTGCTCCAGCCGGAGAGCCTCGATCCGAACGAGGTGGTCTCCGGCCTCCAGGGGCTTCTGCGACCGCTCATCGGGGACAACGTCGTGCTGGACATGCCGCCGTCGACCACGAAGGCCCGGGTGGAGGCCGACCGCGGGCACCTGGAGCAGCTGATCGTGAACCTGGTGGTCAACGCCCGTGACGCGATGCCGGGGGGGGGACGGGTGGTGGTCGAGGTGGGGGAGCACGTCTCGCACCGACCGACGATGCAGGCCGGCATCGAGATCCCAGCGGGACGCTGGGTCGTATTCCGCGTGACGGACACCGGAGCCGGCATGTCCGAAGAGGTGCGCACCCGGGCGTTCGAGCCGTTCTTCACGACCAAGGCCCGAGGCCACGGCACCGGTCTGGGTCTGGCGACGGTCTACGGAATCGTCGAGCAGAGCCGGGGGCACATCGCAATCGAGAGCGAGCCGGGGAAGGGCTCGACGTTCACCGTGTTCCTTCCTGCGGTGACGGAGGACGCTGTGACCCCGCGAGCTTCCATCGGCGTCTGACGAACGCGCCGAGCGGCGCACTGCGCGCCGGCATGGGCCGGGGCCTGGCGCTCTCGACGGTCATCCGCGCGCGGCGAGCGCCGCCTTGACGCGCTCGGCGGTGAAGGGTACCTGCCGGAGGCGCGCTCCGGTCGCGTCGAACACGGCGTTCGCGATCGCGGCGGCCGCGACCGTGATGGCGGTCTCGCCCGCGCCCATCGCGGGCGGCTCGGGCGCCCCGAGCAGCACGCTCTCGATCGCGGGCATCTCGAAGCCGAACGTCAGGCTGTGGTACGTCAGCCAGTCGATCGAGGTGATCCGGTGCTCGTCCCAGGTCACCTCCTCCCGGAGCGCCCGGCTCATGCCCTGGAGCGTTCCGCCCTCGATCTGGTTCCGCAGGCCGTCCGGATTGGAGATCGGCCCGCATTCCAGCGCGACGACGAATCGCTTCGGCTCGATCAGACCCGTGGCCTGGTCCACCTCGACCTCGGCCACCGTGGCCGCGTAGCCGTTGTCACCCTCGTAGGCGACGCAGCTCATGCCCCGGCCGGCGGCGACGCCGGTGCGTGAGAGCCCCGGCCGCGGCGACGGCCGCGACGTCCATCGCGCCGCCTTCGCCACCGCCTCGACGACCGCCCTCAGGCGTGGCTCCCGGAGGTGCCGGAGCCGGTACGCGACCGGGTCCGCCCCGACGTGCGCGGCCACCTCGTCCATGAGCGACTCGTGCGCGAACGTGTTCTGGAGCCGCGACGGCGAGCGCAACGGGCCGGTGAAGAACGGCGAGTCGATCATGTGCGTCAGCACGCGCTCTCCCGCCACCACTCCGGCCCCTCCGTCCCGGCCGGCGACGCGGCCCCTGACGTACGACGGCGCGGCGTTGCTGCCGTTGCGGAACGAGCGCGGCGCGCTGGGCGGGCCGGGCCGGAACGGCCTGGGCGCGAACCCGAGCAGCGTGCCGGTGATGACGTTGCCCGGCGTGTCGTAGCCCGGGCGGGATCCGTGCGAGGCGAACCAGGCCTCCTGATCCCACGCGACGATCATCCCGTCGGAGCCGACGCCGACCCGCTGATCGATCACGTACGGATAGCCGAAGTTCTCCCACGCCATCTCGTCCTTGCGGGTGAGCTGCACCTTGACGGGCCGGCCGACCGCCTGCGACAGGACGGCGGCGTCGTAGGACACCGTGTCGGCGCCGTTCAGGCCGTAGCATCCCGCGCCGCGCTTGAAGATCACGTGGACGTTGTCGAGGCGCAGTCCCAGCAGCATCGCGACGGTGCTTCGCGTCGGATACACCGACTGCGTCGGCGACCAGATGGTCGCCTTGTCTCGCCGCACGTCGGCCACCGCGCACGATGCACCGAGCGAGCCGTGCATCTGGTAGGGGTACCGATACGTCGCCCTGACGACACTGGCGGCGCCGGCGAGCCTGGCGTCGATGTCGCCCGAGTCCACCACGTAGTCGTCGCGTGACGGCTGCTTGCGGAGAAACGTGTCCAGGTCCCGTTGCGGCGGGAGGGCCGGCCCCGTCTTCCAGGAGGCGCGCAGCTTCGCCGCAGCCTGCATCGCCTGCCACGGCCCCTCCGCCACCACACCCACGAAGTCCTTCCTGACCACGACCTCGACGACGCCCGCCAGGCCTGCCAGCGAGCTCTTGTCGACCCGGACGAGCGTCGCCCCTACCGACGGGGGGCGCACGACCGCGCCGTGCAGCATGCCCGGCACCTGGACCGTGTGGACGTACTCGTACCGACCCGTCGCCATCTCGGTCATGTCGATGCGCGGCACGGGCTTGCCGAGCACCGTCCATTCGCTCTCCGGCTTGCGCTTCGCGGCCGGATCCAGCGGCACGTCCATCGCCCGTCCGGCCACCAGCTCGCCGTAGCTCACCCGGGTCTCGGGACGGCCCTCGGCGCTGACGACCCCGTCGGCCGCGACGAGCCGAGCGGCCGGCACGCCGAGCCGTGCCGAGGCGAGTTGCAGCAGCCTCTCGCGCGCCGTGGCGCAAGCCAGCGCGAGGTTGCGATGGTTGAAGTTGGCAGGGGTCGACTGGCTACCCGACGTCGTGCCCTGGTCCGGACACGTCGCCGTGTCGCACTGGATCAGGGTCACGCGATCGATCGGCACACAGAGCTCTTCCGCGATGAGCTGGGTCTGCGCGGTCAGCATGCCCTGGCCCAGCTCCGCCTTGCCCGTGTGGGCGATCACCCGACCGTCGCCGGTGACGGCGACCCACGACTCGAGCAGCCGGGGATCGACGTGCGACTCGTGCGTGTCGAACGGTCCCGGCTTCTGTGCGGTCCCCTCCAGGATCGAGGTCGGCCCGAAGGCCCCGAAGCTCACGACCAGCGCGCCGGACGCCTTCAGGAAGGCCCGTCGGTCCAGGGGTTGTCCGGCCGTCATCGGAGCGTCGCCTGGTACTTCTTGATCGCACGGAACATGCGCGTGTGCGTGAAGCAGCGGCACAGGACGTTCGACATCGCCTCGCGGATCTCGGCATCGGTGGCCCGCGGATGCTCGTCGAGGAACGCCTTGGCCGTCAGCATGACGCCGCTCAGGCAGAAGCCGCACTGCGCGGCCTGCTCGTCGATGAACGCCTGCTGGAGGGCGTGCGGCCGGTCGGGGGTGCCGAGCCCTTCGAGCGTCGTGACCGCCGCGCGCCCGACGGCACCGACGGGCAGGACGCAGGAGCGCACGGCCTGACCGTCCAGGAGCACCGTGCACGCGCCGCACTGGCCCAGCCCACACCCGAACTTCGGACCGCGCAGCTCGAGCTCGTCGCCGAGCACGTACAGCAGCGGCGTCGCCGGATCGACGTCGACCCGGTGCGACCGGCCGTTGACCTTCAGCTCGATGGGGCTCATTGGGCAGGATCTCCCCGAAAGGTCGAGCGTAGAGCGCACCCGGGGCCCTGTCAATCGGCGCACGTCGGATCGGCGTGTCGCGTCGCCTCCCCCTTCCCCCGGCCGCCCCACTCCGTCAATTTGGCCGCGCCGATGTCCGCCCCTCGGGAGGCCTCTTGGACCACGACACGATCGCCGTCATCGACTTCGGCGGCCAGTACGCCCACCTCATCGCCACGAAGATCCGCCGCATGGGCGTGCGCGCGGAGATCCGCCAGCCCGAGGACCCGGTGGAGGCCTACGCGGGCTGCCGCGGGATCGTGATCTCGGGAAGCCCCAGCCTGTCGTCCCAGGGGGAGGACTCGCTCTACACCAAGGAGATCTTCGACCTGGACGTGCCCATCCTCGGGTTCTGCTTCGGCCACCAGGAGATCGCCAAGCACTACGGCGGCACCGTGCGATTCGGCGGGCGCGAGTGGGGAAAGGCCGACCTGCACATCCAGGGGGAGCACCCGCTCTTCCGTGGGCTCGGAAGGGTGGAGCCCGTCTTCATGAGCCACTTCGACTCGGTGGACTCCGTCGGCCCCGAGTTCCGGGAGCTGGGGATGACGCTCACCGGCTCCGGCTCTCCGGAGCACCGGTACGCGGCCATCGCGTCCGACTCCCTGCGGCGGTACGGCTTCCAGTTCCACCCGGAGGTGGACGACACGGTCCACGGCGACGCCATGATCTCCAACTTCGTCTTCGAGATCTGCGGCTGCCGGAAGTCGTGGAGCATGGAGGCGTTCCTCGAGGAGGAGACCCGACGCGTCCGCGCGCACGTCGGTGACGAGTCGGTCTTCCTGCTCGCGTCCGGAGGCGTGGACTCGACGGTGGCGGCCGTGCTGCTGGGCCGCGCCCTGGGCCCGGACCGGGTGCACCTGCTGCACATCGACAACGGGCTCATGCGCAAGGACGAGAGCGCGCAGGTGCTGGCCATGTTCGAGCGTCTGGGCATGGACCGGCACCTGCATTTCGTGGACGCGAGCGATCGCTTCCTGGAGGCCCTCGCCGGCGTGGTCGACCCCGAGCGGAAGCGACGCATCATCGGCGACACGTTCATCGAGGTCTTCCAGGCGGAGGCGGAGCGGCTCGGCATCGGCTCCCACCTGCTCGCCCAGGGCACGATCTATCCCGACACCATCGAGACCGGCGGCACGCGCAGGGCGGACACGATCAAGACCCACCACAACCGGGTCCCGATCGTCGAGGAGATGATCCGCGCCGGGAGGGTGGTGGAGCCGCTGGCCGAGCTGTACAAGGTGGAGGTGCGGGAGTTGGGCGAGCGCCTGGGGATCCCCCGCGAGGCGCTCTGGCGCCACCCGTTCCCCGGGCCGGGGCTCGGCGTGCGGCTCCTGTGCGGCGAGGGGGTCCCCGATCGGGACGGCTTCGAGACCATGGGGCCCGCGGTCTCCGAGCTGGCCGCGCGCCACGGGCTCGTGGCGACGGTCCTGCCCATCCGCTCGGTGGGCGTGAAGGCGGACCTGCGCGCCTACGAGCATCCGGTGCTGCTCTCCGGGGACGTGCCGTGGTCGGCGCTGCTCGACGCGGTCTCGGCCATCACCGCCGATGTCCCGGGGATCAACCGGTGCGTGTGGAACCTGGGGCCCGGGCACCCGCTCGACGCTCGGCCGCTCCGGGCCCATACCACCCGGCAGCGCCTGGACACGCTTCGGGAGGCGGACCACCTCGTCATGGAAGGGCTGCGAGCGCACGGCCTCTACGACCAGGTGTGGCAGTGCCCGACGGTCCTGGTCCCGCTGGCGCTGGGATCCGAGGGTGGAGCGGTGGGCGAGACCGTCGTGGTCCGCCCGGTGCGCTCCGCCCGGGCCATGACGGCGACGCCGGTGGAGCTCCCCGGGGCGCTCCTGGACGAGCTCCGGGAGAAGATCCTGGCGCTTCCCGGCGTCTCGGGCCTGCTGCTGGACGTGACGTCGAAGCCGCCGGGCACGATCGAGTGGGAGTAGCGAAGCCGAAAGGAGGATCATCCCGATGAAGCGCAGAGCGTTTCTCCACGTGTTGGGCGGCGCAGCCGCCGGATCGGCGATCTGGCCGCGCTCCGGAGCCGAGGCGCTCTCCGCCGGCTCGCCCGGGGGCCTTCCGGTCCGGCCCGGGGTCCAGGAGTTCGGGAGGTACACGCAGGACTACGCGCGCTTCTGCGCCACGCCCGCGAGCGAGCGGGTCTTCTACGCTGTGCGCAACGGACGGATCGTCGCCGAAAGGCTCGACGACTCGGGTTGGAAGCCCACCGGCTGGGGCGATCCGCCGGCGCTGCCGATCCCCGGCGGCTCGCACGACGGTGTGCCGCTGCTGTCGCCCATTCCGGATCTCGCGGGCCAGGGCCCCTACCAGCCCACCTGGGACTCGCTGCTGCAGTACGAGTGCCCCGAGTGGTACCGCGACGCCAAGTTCGGCATCTGGAACCACTGGAGCCCGCAGTGCGTCCCGGAAGACGGGGACTGGTACGCGCGCAACATGTACATGCAGGGCTCCGACCAGAACAAGTTCCAGGTCGCCCACTACGGCCCGCCTTCGCGCCTCGGCTACAAGGACCTGTGCGCGCAGTGGACGCTCCTGAACTGGGAGCCCTCGGAGCTGATGGACCTGTACGTCCGCGCCGGCGCGCGCTTCTTCGTCGCGCTCGCCAACCACCACGACGGATTCGACACCTGGCACTCCAGACATCATCCCTGGAACGCGGTCAACATCGGCCCCCACCGCGACGTGATCGGAGCCTGGGCCGCCGAGGCGCGCAAGCGCGGTCTGCGCTTCGGCGTCACCGTGCATCAGGCACGCAACTGGTGGTGGTTCCAGACCAGCCACGGAGCCGACGCGACCGGTCCGTCGGCCGGGCAGCCCTACGACGGCCGCCTGGTCGTGGCCGAGGGCCGGAACCAGTGGTGGGAGGGCTACGACCCCCAGCAGCTCTATGCTCCGAAGCACCCCCACGACGCGCTGCCCGACGTCTCCTACGTCAAGAACTTCTACGACCGCACCCGCGACCTGGTGGACCAGCACAGTCCCGACCTGCTCTACTTCGACAATCCGCTCTTTCCGCTGGGCTGGGGCGGGATGAACGTCGGCGCGTACTACTACAACCACGCCCTTCAGCGCAACGACGGCAGGATGGACGGCGTCATCACCATCAAGAACGTGCCGCCGCGCTGGACCAAGGCCGTGGTGGCGGACATCGAGCGTGGCCTGGCCTCCGGCATCCTGCCGCATCCCTGGCAGTCCGAGACGTGCATCGGTGACTGGCACTACCAGCGCGCCCTGTACACGCAGCCGGGCGAGTACGGCGGCTACCTTCCTCCGCGCGACGTGATCCACTGGCTGGTGGATACCGTCAGCAAGAACGGCACCTTCCTGCTGAACGTCCCCGGCAAGCCCGACGGCACCATCGACCGCAAGGAGCGTCTGATCCTCGAGCGCCTGGCGGCGTGGTTCCGGATCAACGGCGAGGCCATCTACGCCACCCGCCCATGGGAGGTGTTCGGCGAAGGACCGCACACGATCAAGGCCGGGTCGTTCCAGGGCTCGTCGATCGCGGATCTCGACGGCCGGGACGTCCGCTTCACCCGGAGCAAGACGGGCGACGTGGTCTACGCCATCGCGCTCGGCTGGCCCGAGCGGGCGTTGTCGATCCGCTCGTTCGGCACGGCCGCGGCCACGCGCCCCGGCAAGGTGGCGCACGTGGAGCTGCTGGGCTCGACGGCCAGGATCGTCTGGCACCAGGACGCCCGGGCCCTGTCCATCGAGCCCCCCGGCGAGAAGCCCCCCGCCGACGAGGCCGTCTCGTTCAAGATCAGGCTGGCCTGATCGGGCGGTCGCACCGGCCGCTCGGCAGGAGACGGAACGCTTGCCGGACCGCGGGGCCACCTTCGATATTATCGGGAGTCGAAGGCCCTCCAACCGAGCCGGCTCTCCCTCCCGCCGGCTGCCCACTCGGATCTCGACCACAGGCTGGGCATGATGCGCCCGGTGGCCGCCGGGCATCGTCGTTGCCCTCTTCGGAGCACTGGCTGCACGTGGTTGCTTCGCGGCCGAATCCCACGAGGGTCGCCCGATGACCGCAGAGATCGTCATCCTGAATCGTGAGGCCGTCGCGTTGGCGGCGGACTCCGCCGTCACCCTGGCCGACCTGGACGGCGAGAAGGTCTTTCCGTCCGCCAACAAGATCTTCACCCTGTCCAAGTACCAGCCGGTGGGGATCATGGTCTACGGCAGCGCCACCTTCATGGGGGTGCCCTGGGAGACCGTCGTGAAGGAGTTCCGCTCGGAGCTGGGCGTGCGCGCCTACCGGAAGCTGGAGGGCTACGCGGACGCGTTCCGGACCTTCCTGTCGAGCGACCGCCGGTTTTCGCCGGCGGCGAGGCAGCGGAGCTTCGCGGAGCACTTGGTGGGCTCCTACTTCGGCTACCTCCAGGATCAGATCCGGGCCATCGCGGGCGCGATCGTCGAGGACGCCTCTCGCATCTCGGGAGCCGAGATCGAGAAGATCCTGACGCGGGAGGTCTCCGAGTACTGGGAGTCGTGGAAGGCGCTCGCGCCCCTCGACGGCGTCGAGAGGGGCCTCGTCGGCCGGGTCAGGAAGCAATACGCGAGCACGATCCGGAGGCTGAAGACAGCCTACTTTCCCAGGCACGTGACGGACGCCACGTCTCGAAAGCTCACCGACATCGCCGTGTGGGTCCTGACGAAGAGCCCGTACAGCGATACGGCTCCTTTCACGACAGGGTTGGTGTTCACGGGCTTCGGCACGGACGAGGTCTACCCGTCCTGCGCCGCCTACGCGGTCTCCGGCGTGATCGCCGGCCAGGTCCTCATGCGGTCGAGGGGTGCCCAGAGCACCAGCGACGAGCACCGGGCCGCGGTCATCCCCTTCGCCCAGAAGGAGATGGTCCGGTCGTTCATGGAGGGGGTCGATCCCGAGCTCAACGGAGCGATCCACGAGGCGATCCGGGACGTGATCGTCGACATGCCCCAGTTCATCGTCGACAGGATCGACGAGCTGAGCGGTGAGCGGAAGACGGCGTACAAGAGGGTCGTCGCGAAAGTCGCCGGCAGGCTCTTCGACGACTTCTCCGAGCGTGTGGCGGCCTACCAGCACGACGTGCACGTCGGCCCGGTGATCCGCGCGGTGGCCTCCCTGCCCAAGAACGAGCTGGCGGCGGTCGCGGAGTCGCTCGTCAACCTGACCACGTTCAAGCGACGCGTGTCGCTGGACGCCGAGACGTCCGGAGGACCGATCGACGTCGCCGTCATCAGCAAGGGTGACGGCTTCGTGTGGATCAAGCGCAAGCACTACTTCGATCGCGAGCTCAACCACCAGTTCTTCGCGAACTACTACCGGGAGGTCGGCCATGCCGAAGCGTAAGGCCGGACGAGACGACGTGTACGGCACCGTCGCGGAGCTCGACAGGAGCGTCTTCCCGCGGCGCCGCGATCGTGCATCCTGGGCCGAGAGGGGGAGGGCCGCCGGGTTCGGGGTCGCCGCGGCCACGGGGCTCATACGACGATTCCGTGCGGACCTGGCGAGCGAGCTGGAGCTCCTGCGCATGAAGCCCACCAAGGGCAAGCCGTAGGGGGAGCCCCGGCGGGGCCAGCCTGGCCCGCTTGTAGATCCGCGCGCCGCATCCTACCGTCCCCGAGCGCGGGCGCCGGCGTCTCTCCGCGTCACGGCAAGGGGATTCCTGCGCGCCGGGAACCGACCACCACCTCGGAGCCTCACGAGCAACGTGCTCACGGAATCGAAGCTCCCGCAGGCGTCGAGCCGAGAGGCGACGCGGCCCGCCGCCGCGGTGCTGTGGCAGCACAGGACCACGGTCATCGCCGGGCTGGCGCTCGCCGCCATCGTCCTGAGCGTGGCGCTCCGCTATGGCGTGCACGCCACGCCGGAGGTCACCCGGATCCCCCTCTTCGCCACGCTCGTGCTCGGCCTGCCGCTCGTCTGGGACCTGCTGCGCAAGCTCCTGAGAGGCGAGTTCGGCTCCGACCTGCTGGGCGGCATCTCGATCGTCACGTCCGTCGTCCTGGGACAGTACCTGGCGGGCTCCATCATCGTCCTCATGCTCTCCGGAGGCGAAGCCCTGGAGCGCTATGCGCTGCGCAGCGCCTCGTCGGTGCTGGCCGCCCTGGCGAAGCGGCTTCCCTCGATCGCGCACCGCAAGCGGGGAGCGGCCATGGAAGACGTCGCGCTGGAGGACGTCGAGGTGGGAGACACCCTGGTGGTCCACCCGCACGAGATCTGCCCGGTGGACGGCGTGGTGCTCGACGGACACGGCGTGATGGACGAGTCCTACCTGACGGGCGAGCCGTTCCAGATGACCAAGACGTCCGGATCGACGGTGATCTCGGGAGCCGTCAACGGGCACGCGGCCCTGACCATCCGCGCGACCAACCGCGCGGCCGATTCCCGGTACGCGAAGATCATGGAGGTCATGCGCGAGTCGGAGGCGAGCCGGCCGCAGATGCGACGTCTCGGGGATCGTCTGGGCGCGCTCTACACCCCGGTGGCGCTGGCGATCGCCGTCGCCGCGTGGGCCGTGAGCGGCTCGTCGATCCGCTTCCTGGCCGTCCTGGTGATCGCCACGCCCTGCCCGCTGCTCCTGGGCATCCCCATCGCCATCATCGGCTCGATCTCCCTGTGCGCGCGGCGGGCCATCGTCGTCAAGAGCCCCGTCGTCCTCGAGCAGATCGCCGGCTGCAGGACGGCGATCTTCGACAAGACGGGCACGCTCACCTACGGTGCCCCGGAGCTCGTCGAGCGCCTCCTGGCCCCTGGATTCGTCCAGCCCGACGTCCTCACCCTGGTGGCGAGCGTGGAGCGCTACTCCAAGCATCCGCTAGCGCGGGCCATCGTGGCCGCCGCGCAGCGGGAGGGCCTCCATCTCCCCGAAGCGGCGCAGGTGCACGAGGCGCCCGGCCAGGGACTGCGTGGAGCCGTCGCCGGACGCCGCGTCCACGTCACGAGCCGGGCCCAGGCGCAGGAGCTCCGCCCCGCCGGGATCGAGCACATCCCCCCGGCCGCGGGAGGGCTCGAGTGCTCCGTGCTGATCGACGGTACCTACGCCGCCACCCTGCGCTTCCGCGACGCGCCGAGGGCCGAGAGCCGCTCGTTCGTGAGCCACCTGGGTCCGAAGCACCGGTTCGGGAGGGTGATGATCGTATCGGGCGACCGCGAGTCGGAGGTGCGCTACCTCGCCGACGAGGTGGGCATCACCGAGATCCACGCCCACACGAGCCCGGAGGAGAAGCTGGCGATCGTCCGGCGGGAGACCGCCGTCGCCCGGACGCTCTTCGTGGGGGACGGGATCAACGACGCCCCGGCGATGATGGCGGCCACGGTGGGCATGGCCATCGGCGAGAACAGCGACGTGACGGCGGAGGCCGCCGGCGTTGTGATCATGGGCAACTCGCTCGAGAAGGTCGACGAGTTCATGCACATCAGCGCGCGCATGCGCCGCATCGCGCTGCAGAGCGCGGTGGGCGGCATGGCATTGAGCGTCGTCGGCATGGGGCTCGCGGCCACAGGTCACCTGAGCCCCGTGGACGGCGCCCTCGCCCAGGAGGTCATCGACGTGCTCGCGGTGCTGAATGCCCTGAGGGCGGCGTGGCCCCCCCGGGTGTCGCACGACCTGTGACCGGGCGGCCCCGTCCGGGGGCCCTTGTGTTTTAGGCTTGCCTAATTTATCTATCCGGCCGGCCGGGTCGGCGACGATGGATCGCCGTATCGGAGACGGGAGCGGGACGTGCCGCGATCGTACGCCACCAACGAGGATCAGCTCGCACAGCCGCATCCGAAGGTGCAGCTCGCGGCGCGCAACGCCATCGAGGGAAGGTCCAGGGGCCTGAAGGCCATCCTGCCGTTCATCGGTCCGGCGTTCATCGCCTGCATCGCCTACATCGACCCCGGGAACTTCGCGACGAACATCCAGGGCGGCGCGCAGTTCGGCTACGCGCTCCTGTGGGTCATCCTGCTGGCCAACCTCATGGCCATGCTCCTCCAGTCGCTCTCCGCCAAGCTCGGGATCGCCACGGGGATGAACCTGGCCGAGCTGTGCCGGACACGCTTCCCGCGCCGGGTGAACTACGTCCTGTGGATCACCCAGGAGATCGCCGCCATGGCCACGGACCTCGCCGAGGTCCTGGGGGCCGCCATCGGCATCACGCTGCTCACCGGCATCCCGATGCTCGCATCGGCAGTCATCACCGGCATGACGGTGTTCGTGATCCTGGCCATGCAGGGCCAGGGGTTCCGCCAGCTGGAGATCTTCATCGGCGCGTGTGCCGCCGTGATCGCGGGGTGCTACGTCATCGAGACGATCCTGGCCCGGCCCGATTGGGCCCAGATCTTCTACCACAGCGTCGTGCCCACGCTGCCCGGCGACGAGGCGCTGCTCCTGGCGGTCGGCATCATCGGCGCCACCGTGATGCCGCACGTGATCTACCTGCACTCCGACCTGACTCGCGGGCGCATCGTGCCCGCCAGCGACGACGAGGCCCGCCGCATCGTCGCCTTCAACAAGATCGACGTCATCGTCGCGATGGGCCTCGCCGGGCTCGTCAACATGGCCATGCTGTTCATGTCGGCGAAGGTGTTCCACTTCACCGGACATGCCCACGTGGCCAGCATCAGCTCGGCCTACAGGACGCTGACGCCTCTCCTCGGCGCCGCCTCGGCCGTCGTGTTCGGCGTCTCCCTCGTTGCCTCGGGTGTGTCGAGCTCGCATGTTGGGACGATGGCCGGCCAGGTGGTCATGCAGGGCTTCGTGGACTTCCGCGTCCCGATATGGCTGCGGCGCATCGCGACCCTGATCCCCGCGCTCGTGGCCATCTACCTGGGCTTCGACCCGACGCGCACGCTGGTGGTGAGCCAGGTCGTGCTGAGCTTCGCCCTGCCTATTCCGGTGATCACGCTGATCATGTTCACGCGGAACCCCGACATCATGGGCAAGCTGGTGAACCGCCCGGCCGTGACGGCGCTGGCCGTCCTCTGCTCCGCCGTCATCCTGTGCCTCAACGCGGTGCTGCTCTACCAGACGCTCGGCGGGCCGCTGCCGAGCTTCGGCTGAGGCAGCCGTGCGCACGCCGCTCCGCCTCCTCGTCCCCCTCGACGGCTCGCACCTGGCGGAAGCCGCCCTCCCCATCGCGGCACGCCTCGCGGAGGCCTGCGGCGCGGACGTCACGCTCCTCCACGTCATCGAGAAGGCCGCACCGTCGAGCATCCACGGCGAGCCGCACCTGGCCCGGAAGGCGGACGCGGAGGCCTACCTCGCCGGTCTGGCGCGGGAGCTCGCGGAAGGAGGGAGGGCCGTCGACTACCACGTCCACGAGGTGCCCGTGGGCGACGTGGCCCGCAGCATCGCCGGCCATGCCGACGAGCAGGAGAGCGACATCGTCGTGGTCTGCACCCACGGTGGGGGCGACCTGCGCCGCGGCCTCTTCGGATCCATCGCCCAGCGCGTGCTCCAGATCTGCCGCCGGCCCGTGCTCCTCGTCCGCACCGAGCGCGCCCCGGCGGTGCATCCGCCGTTCGAGCCCGCGACGATCATGGTCGCGCTGGACGCCACGGCGGCCGCGGAGAGGGCACTGCCGCCGGCGAGCCTGCTGGCCCGGGCGCTGGGCTCCCAGCTCCGTCTGGTGATGGTGGTCCCGACGCTGGGGACCGTCGGCGGCGAGCGCGAGCCTCAGGCCGCGCTCCTTCCGGCGACCACCCGGCGGCTCCTCGACGTGCGCGAGGAGCAGGCGGCCGCCTATCTCGACGGCCTGGTCGAATCCCTGCGCACGGCAGGCGTGCCGAGCGTCGGCGAGGTCCGGCGGGGCGCCCCCGTGGCGGAGCTGGCCGCCGATGCAGCGGAGCACGGGGACGGCCTGGTGGTGGCGGCCACGCACGGGCGGGCAGGCCTCCAGGCCATCTGGTCCACGAGCGTCGCGACGAGGCTGCTCAAGCGCACGGACGCGCCGATCCTGCTCGTGCCGATCATCGAGCAGGCTCCGGACCTGGCGGTACCGGAGGCCCCGGGGGAGCCCTCGGGGGCCGGGTGAGGCGAGAGCCCCGCCCCGGCCCCCTGCCGCCTCAGTTCTTCGATTCGTTCTGCTCGGTGGACGTGATGAAGGCCGCGATGTCCTGCTTGAGCTTCGCAGCCGAGGCCTGGTTGAGGTAGGCCATGTGGCCGCTCTGGAAGTAGTGGTACACGATGCGGTTCTTGTACGTCGCGTCGAAGCCCATGTGATCGAACGTATACTCGGCGTTGGCGAACGGCGTCGCCATGTCGTAGTAGCCCATCCCCACCATCACGTGCAGGTACGGATCCCTCGCCATCGCCAGGCGCAGCGACTCCACCTCGCTGGGATAGCCCCTCCATCCGGCGGGCCCGTAGTTCCAGAAGCCGGTGTGCCCGCCGATGAAGTACTGCAGGTGCGAGCTGTAGTGCAGCCCGTCGTGCAGGTACTGCATGAACGCGGACATGAAGGCGCCCGTGGGAGCCGCGTCCGACGGGTCGTAGTCCTCGCGCGTGTCGGCCGCGTTCCCGTTGATGCCGATCAGCCGGCTGTCATAGCGCCCGACGGTCTCCCGCTCGTTACGCAGGAGCTGGGTGCGGAACATGCCGGCGTCGATGCGCAGGTTCGTCTCCAGGATGAACTTCTGCGACAGGCCGGTCAGCTCCGCCAGCTTCTGCGCCACCGCGGTCTTCTGGGCGGACGTGAGGGTGTTGCCCTTGGCCAGCGCGGTCAGGTAGTCGCCGAAGGCGTAGTCGCGCGACTGCTGCACGACCTGCTGGAGCGTCTCGCTCTGCAGCTCGGGCGGCAGCTTCTTGTGGTACCAGGCCGTCGCGGTATAGGTGGGCAGGAACGTGCTGTAGGCGATGTCGTTGGTCGGCGACTGGGAGATGTACTGGAAGTCGAGCACGGTGCCCAGGAGCATGATCCCGTTGAGATAGATGCCCTCGCGCTGCTGGAGCGCCGAGGCCAACCCGGCCGAGCGGAACGTCCCGTAGCTCTCGCCGAAGAGGTACTTCGGCGACGCCCACCGGTGGTACTTGTCCAGGTAGTCCCGGATGAACTGCGCGAACATGTCGACGTCGTTCTGGGCGCCGGTGAACTCCGACGCGCTCACGCCCTTGGCGGGCCGTGAGTATCCCGTCATCATCGCGTCGACCTGCACCAGGTCGCTGACGTCGAGCGGCGTGTACGGATTGTCGACCAGCGCATAGGGCGGGCTGGGCTGGGTTCCGTCCGGCCCCATGTTCGGGTGCTTCGGGCTCATGAGGCCCATGTCCAGCCAGATGGACGAGGACCCCGGCCCGCCGTTGTAGAAGAACGTGACCGGACGCTTGGCGGGGTCTTCCCCGTCGCGCGTGTAGGAGATGTAGAACACCGAGGCCTTCGGCTTCCCGTCCGTGCCGTAGAGCACCATGGTGCCGGTGTTCGCGGTGTACGCGATCCGCTTCCCGTCGATCGTGATCGTGTGGTGGGTGACGGTGTCCGCTCCCAGGGCGGGCCCGTTGTTCGACTGGCTGGTGTCGGGGCGCCCGGACGGCCTCGCGCGCGTGCCCGGTCGCTGCTGCGCGGCGAGCGGCGCGACGGCGAGGGCCACGGCCAGGAGGGGACCCGTCACGCCCGACATCCACATCTTGGTACGCATGGCAGACTCTCGGCTGGGGACTCAGGTCGAAACTCGGGACGATAAGCTCGGAGTCGCGGATCGGCGAGGTGCTCGTGCGATCCCCCGGGGAGGGGCCGCTCCGGCGCACGCCGGGTTCGCCCTTGGCCGCGGGACCTCCTCCGGGGCGAGCGTCCCGGTGCGGCTTGCCCCCTCTCGGCCCGGCCCGTAGCCTACGCCGCATGCTCTGCGAAGGCCGCTCCAGGCCCCGCCGTCCGCATCGCTCCCGGAGCCACCGACCCGTGCTTCTCTCCCTGACCGTCCTGACCGCTCTCCTCGCCGTTCCATCCTCCGCCGCGGCGCCCCCGATCCACCGTCCCACCTCCATCCGGGTCGCGCAGGTCGAGCGTCCGGATTCGAGCACGGCCGCCTACGCCGCCGTCGATCCGTTCCTCGGCACGGGCGGCGGGGGCCACACGTTCCCGGGCGCGACCGTCCCCTTCGGGATGGTGCAGCCGAGCCCCGACACGCGCATCGTCGACTTCCGGAAGAGCTACCCGTGGGCGGCGGGCTACCGTTACGACGACACCACGATCCGCGGCTTCAGTCAGACGCACTTCTCGGGGACCGGCCACTCGGATCTCGGGGACTTCCTCATGATGCCGATCGCCGGCGACGTGAAGCTCGATCCCGGGACGCCGGACGATCCCGACTCCGGCTATCGCTCCCGCTTCAGCCACGCCACCGAGGTGGCGGAGCCGGGCTACTACGCGGTGACGCTCGCCGACTACGGCATCCGCGTCGAGCTGACCGCGACGCGACGCGTAGCCGTGCACCGCTACACGTTCCCCGCCGGGAAGGCCGCGCACGTGCTGCTCGACCTGCGCACGAGCATCTACGACTATCCGGGCAAGGTCACGTGGGCGAGCCTTCGCGTGCGTGCGGACGGTACGGTCACCGGGTGCCGGGTCACGCGTGGCTGGGCCCCGGGGCGTCATCTCTGCTTCGCGCTCCGGTTCTCCCGTCCGATGACCGGACACGCTCTGTACGACCGCGAGACCGGCGTGCCCTACCACGGCTTCCCGCCTCCGGCCAGCCGGGACCCGGCCCGGCGCGCCCAGGTCCTCGGCCGCGCCCTGGTCGGTGTGTTCGATTTCGGGGAGCTGGGCGCACCCCTCGTGGCCAAGATCGCCATCTCGCCCGTGAGCGAGGAGAACGCCGTCCTCAACCTGGACGCGGAGATGCCGGGCTGGAGCTTCGACGCCGTGCGCGCCGCGGCGAAGCGCGAGTGGGAGAGGGCCCTCTCGGTGTTCGACGTGCAGGCGCCGGACTCCATGAGGACGATCTTCTATACGGCGCTCTACCACGCGCTCATCGCCCCCAACCTGGACATGGACGTCGGCGGCACGTACCGCGGCCCGGACAACGCCGTCCACGAGGCACGGGGCTTCGACTTCTACTCGACGCTCTCCCTGTGGGACACCTATCGCGCCGAGCACCCGCTGCTCACCCTCATCCAGCCCGCACGCCGCAGCGACGATTTCGTGCGCTCGTTCCTCGCGTTCCAGAAGGAGAGCCCGTACGGGCTTCTGCCCGTCTGGTCGTTCCAGGGGCTCGAGACGTGGTGCATGATCGGCTACCACGCGGTGGCGGTGATCTCCGACGCGTACATGAAGGGCATCCGCGGATATTCAGCTGACCGCGCTTTGGACGCGATGGTCGCGAGCGCCACGTACGGGCCGTACGGGGGCCTGGACTGGTACATGAAGCTCGGCTGGGTGCCCATCGACAAGGAGCCCGAGGGCGCGTCCAAGACGCTCGAGTACGCGTTCGACGACTGGACGATCGCGCGCATGGCCGAGGCCATGGGCCGCAAGGACGTCGCCGTGCGCTTCTACAAGCGTGCCGAGTATTGGAAGAACGTGTTCGACCCGAAGACCGGCTTCGTGCGCGCCCGGCTGGCCGACGGAAGCTTCCGCGAGCCCTTCGACCCGGCGGCGGCCGGCTACAACAGCGACTACACGGAGGGCGACGCCTGGCAGTACTCCTGGTACGAGCCGCAGGACATCGGCGGCCTCATCCACGCGCTGGGCGGGGAGAAGGCGCTCGTGGCCAAGCTCGACCACGTCTTCGACGCCAAGGTGGACCCGAAGGAGTTCGCCAACGTCGAGGACATCTCGGGGCTCATCGGCTACTACGCGCAGGGCAACGAGCCGAGCCACCACATCGCGTACCTCTACGATTACGCGGGCGAGCCGTGGATGACCCAGCACCGCCTGACGCAGATCGTCACCACGCAGTACGAGGCGGGGCCGGCGGGCCTGTCCGGCAACGACGACGTCGGCCAGATGTCGGCGTGGCTGATCTTCACCTCTCTCGGCTTCTACCCGGTCGCGCCCGCGAGCGACCAGTACGTGATCGGCCGGCCGTTCGTGAGGCGGGCGGCGCTGCACCTTCCCAACGGCAACACCTTCACCGTCGTCGCCGACGGTCTGAGCCCGGCCCACCCGTACGTCGGCAAGGTCACGCTCGACGGGAAGACGCTGTCCCGCACGTACGTCACGCAGGACGAGATCGAGCGGGGCGGCGTGCTCCGCTTCACGATGCAGGCGAAGGCGAACAAGCGGTGGGCGACGAGCAAGGCCGCTCGGCCGTACTCGATGACGCCCTACTGAGCGACCCGCCGGGCATCCCGGACCGGGGCCACCGGCCGGGCCGGCGCCGAGCCGCCCTCCCGCGCACCTGATTCGCGCAGCCGGCGACCATGCTATTTTTCGCTCCGTGGGTTCACGTCCACACACGGAGGTAGGCCGATGTTCAAGAAGTCTGCGATGATCCTCCTCGTGCTTGGGCTGGCCGCCTGCGGCGGGAAGGGGTCCAACGCAGGTGCGATGCCCAACGGAGGAGCTGCCGCGACCGCCGACACCACGCAGCCGGCCGCAGCGGACACCGGAGCCATGAAGGCGGACACCGGCGCGATGCAGAAGGACACGGGCGCCATGAAGAGCGACACCGGAGGGATGTAGCGCGACCGACTCCGCCGGGGCACTCCTGCCTTCAGCGGACCATCGTCTCGGGCATGCGCACCGCGACCACCCGGCCGCGGGCGGTGACCACGCCGCCGACTTCCACGGTGATCGCGGTCACGACCTTTCGGTTTCCCTTCTCCGTGCCGGCGTCCTCCACCACGCCGCGGAGCGTCAGCTCGGGACCGAGAGGCGTGGGCGCGAGGAAGTCCACCTGGAGGGAAGCGGTGACGTACCGGGGCGGTTGCAGGCCGTCGGGTACCGGATCCTCACCGAGCCGGTACCCGGCGGCCCTGGCGGCCACGGCGGCGGCCGTCCCGGTGCCGTGGCAGTCGACCAGTGATGCGATGAGCCCGCCGTAGACGTAGCCGGGGATCGCCGTGTGATAGGGCTTCGGCGTGAACCGTGCCACGGTCTCGTCGCCGCTCCACCGGCTCTCGAGCCGGTGTCCGTGCTCGTTCAGTCGCCCGCACCCGTAGCAGTGGGCGACGTCGTCGGGATAGGCGGCCTGGAACGCGGGTGGAACGGGACTCATGGGGCCTCCGCGGATGGAGCGTGTGCGAGCGCCGGCGCCCCAATGTAGGTGTCGCCCGCCCGGCTTCGGCAGGCCCGCGCGAAACCATGCGGCCCCTGGACTCCTCCCAGGGGAGTGTGTGGCCTCGCTCGTGCGGCGCTCCTCGACGAGGCCGGACGCACCCTGCGCTGCGCGCTGCGCGCCACAGGACGCGACCCGCTCTTCTCCGTGACCTCCGTCCCGACGCCTGAGCGCCCGCCGGCCACGTCGTCCCGAAGCGGCGCTCAGCCGCTCCGCGAGCCGGTCAAGCACTCCGCGAAGCCCAGTACCGCCCGACCGGTGACGCGCACGACCGGCCCGTCTGCCGTGGCATCCGGCGCCTCGGGTCCCTTGAGCGCGAAGAAGCCGAAGAGCGCGTGCCCGTCGCTCTCGACCCGCACGCCGGGTGGCAGGCGGATCTGGACGTAGCCCATCAGCGCGTGGACGTCGATCTCGGTGAGCCCCGGCTCCAACGTCGCGCGCGTCAGGTCCAGCTCCACGTACCCCATGAGGGAACGCAGGGACAGGGCGCGCGGAACCAACCCGGTCAGCGCCCGCTCCTGCCCGGAGAAGAGCGCGCGGACCCGCGTCGGCCGCGCCGCCGGGGCGGCTCGGCCGTGCACGGTCCCCGAAGGCGGGCCGACAGCGCCCTCGTCGGCGCCGGGGGGCGCGCCGACCGTCGCGTCCTGCGGACTCTCCCGGCGCACGACCGGGAGGCTCCCGAGCACCGCCTCCACCTCGGCCGCCGTCGTCGCGCGGTACACACGATCGAGGCTCGCCTCGAGCTCCGCATCCGTAAGCCGGTCCTCGGCGTAGGCCAGCGTGAGCGCGTCCACGACGCGCTCACGTGCCGCCGGCGGAACGCGGGCAGGCTCCGTCAACGCGCCTTCCCCGACCCTGGCGCCCTCCATCGCTCGAGCCACCCCGGGCAGGCGTCCCGCAGGTCCCCGGACGGGCGCAGCAGATCGACGCGTGTCTCACCCATGACAGCCGCACGATAACGCGCTCCCGCCGGCCCCGAAACAGCGAGGGCGCCGGCCGTGCCGGCCGGGGCTCGCGCGCGACGGCCACGTGCCGCTGGAGTCGGCGCCCTCGCGGTACGCAGGATTCCTCATTGCGCGCCGTGGGGCTGCGGAGGACGTCGGGTCATGAGGTTGCCGAGCCCGCCGAAGATCCCCACTCCGAGGGCGACCAGCGCGATCCAGGTGTGCCAGAGCGGCTCCAGGCCGAGGACCGCGTCCAGCGAGAGCAGGCCCGGACCGGTGAACGCCAGGCCGGCCGCCGCCGTGCCGAACAAGAGCGGGACCTCCACGCCGTTCGACTGCGCGAAGACGCCGTTCTTCCAGTGCACGGTGAATACCGCGACGATCATGACCGACAGCATCAGCGCCGGGCCGATGGGCCCCAGCAGCCCGAAGAGGACGAGGAGACCGCTCGTGAGCTCCGTCGCCGAGGCGAGGGCAGCGAACGGCCGGCCGGGCCGGAATCCCAGCGACTCGAAGAACCCGGCCGTCCCGTCGAGTCCGTGACCGCCGAACCACCCGAACAGCTTCTGCGCGCCGTGCGCGGCCATGAGCGACCCGAAGACTACCCGGACCAGCAGGATGCCCACGCTCGCCCCGAGCGCGGTCGAGAAGTACGTCGAACCAGTCATGATTCCCCTCTCTTGTGTACGTGATCACTGCCAGCGTGATAACATGCATTGTCCGAAAAAAAGAGACGCGCCCCTCAACGACATCGTCGCACCTCGGCCAACCCGTCGATCAGGCGCCCGAGCGTGTCCTCGTCCAGCGACGCCATGCGCGCCCGCTCGACCGCCTCGACGTCCGGCGTGGCTCCGGACAGCAGGTCCCGACCCTTCGGCGCCAAGCGGGCCGTCACGTAGCGCCTGTCGGTCGAGCTCCGCTCCCGCACGATGAGCTCGAGGCTCTCCATGCGGTCCAGCAGACGCGGCACGTCAGGCACCGTGGAGAGGAGGCGCTCCGCGACCTCCCGCCCGCACAGCCCGCCCTCGCCGGCGCCCCGCAGGATCCGCAGGACGTTGTACTGCGTCTGCGTGATGCCGTGCGGTCTCAGCGCCTCGTTCAGCTCATGGTCGAGGACCGCCGCGGTGCGCAGAATGGAGAGCATCGCCTCCGTCGCACGGCGCTCGAACGGCTTCGACTGCTTGATCTCGTCCTGAAGGCTTGCGCTCATGGGAGGATGATAAGCGTTATAACAGTTACTGTCAACACAGGGGCTGCGCGCGGTCAGCCCCGATCGCGTATCTATGTATGGGCCGGTGCGGTCCGGCCAACGACTCGACTTCCGGAGATGAACGCTCCTGAGTACCTCCATCGCGCTCCTGCGCGGCGTGAACGTCGGCGGCAAGAGGCTGGCCATGGCCGATCTGCGGGACCTCTGCCTGCGGCTCGGCTTCACGAACGCGCGCACGCTCCTCCAGAGCGGCAACGTGGTTCTCTCGGGAGGGCCACCGACCGGAGCCACGATCCGCGAGGTCCTCGAAGCCGCGATCGAAGAACGTCTCGGGCTCGCGACCCGCGTGTTCGTGCGCGACCCGCGGGAGTGGGCTGAGACCGTGGCGCACAATCCCTTTCCCGAGGCGGCGCGAGAGGACCCCGGTCATCTGCTCGTGCTCTTCCTGGACGAGGCTCCGGACGGCGACACCGTCGCGGCGCTCGGGGCCGCGATCGTCGGGCGGGAGCGGGTCGCCGCGCACGGGCGGCACGTGTACGCGGTCTATCCCGACGGAATCGGGCATTCCAGGCTCACCACCAGCGTCATCGAGAGGGCGCTCGGGGCTCCATGCACCGGCAGGAACTGGAACACCGTGCTGAAGCTCGCGAAGCTGGCGGGGGCGTAGGCTCCCCGGCAGGTGGTTTCCGGGGCCGAGAGTGCGGGCGGCTGTCATACGACACTCTCCACGGTCCGGACTACCGCTCCGGGCCCTGGAACGCCTCGGCCCTCAGCGCCTCGACGTCGGCGAGCTCGCGCGGGGCGGTGGTGATCCGCTCGGCACCTGTGTCCGTGATGAGGTAGTCGTCTTCGATCCGGATGCCGGTGTTCAGATGGCGGGCGACGGCGTCGCGCACGTGCGCGATGAGCGCCCGGTTGCGCGGCGTGTCCGGCAGGTCGGCGAGCACCCGTTCCCGCACGTAGAGGCCCGGCTCGATCGTGAGCACGTCTCCGGGCCGGAACTCGTATGGCGCGACGTTCGAGAACTGCGCGGGGTCGTGGACGTCGAGCCCGATCCCGTGCGAGAAGCCGTGGTACGCGTACAGGTACCACTGGGGGCACGTCCCGTCCGGGTTGGCCCACACGCCCGGGCAAAGCCCGGCGGGCGGGTCGAAGGACGCGTCCTCGGACTCTATGAGACCCATCCGCACGAGCCCGGTCTCGAGGACGGCGTAGATGGAGTCGCTCTCCCGCCGCGGCGAGGCACCCGGCCGCAGCTGCCGCTCCCCGGCCTTCTCCGCCGCGAGCACGACCGCGTACATCTCCCGCTGCGCGGACGTGAACGTGGCGTCGACCGGCAGCGTGCGCGTGATGTCCGCCGAGTACCCCTCGTACGACGCGCCCACGTCCATCAGGACGACCTCCCCGGAGCGTGCCTTGCGCGTGCCCGCCGGGTAATGCAGCACTGTCGAGTTCGGTCCCGACCCTACGATCGACGTGTAGCCCGGGCCGTCGGCGCCCAAGCTGCGGTACGTGGCCTCCATGACCGCCTGCACTTCGTTCTCTCCCGTCCCCGGACGAAGCGTGCGCATCGCGGCCTCGTGCGCGCGCGAGGTCACGTCGGCCGCCCTCCGCAGCAGAGTGATCTCGGCGGAGCTCTTCCTGGCGCGCAGCTCGTCGACCCAGGTGTCGATCGTACGGACCGAGAGCCCCGGATGCGCCGCCTCGAGGCGACGCACGAAGAGCCGACCGGGCGTGATCGAGTCCTGTCGGCTGAACTCGGCGGACTCGATGTCGGAGATCGAGTAGACCGGCAGCCCTTGCCCTATCAGCGAGTCCACGAAGGCGTCCAGCTCGTCCGCCCAGCGTGCCTGCAGACCGAGATCGGTGGCCACCTCGCCGGGAGCCCTCCTCGTCCCGTAATAGAGGGCCCTGCGCGCGTCCGGCCGCGCCATGAAGAGGACCGACGTCGTCCGCCCGGCGCTCTTCACCATCACCAGAGCGGCGTCGGAATCGAGGAAGCCGGTCAGATAGCGGAAGGAGGAGATCTGGTAGAACCGGGGATGGTGCCGAGCCGGCTCCCGGCCGCCGTACGCGACGACGATGCCGCTGTCGATGCGCGCGACGAGCGCGGCGCGACGTGTCGCATGTTCGGAGCCGGGAATCTGGGCGGCGAGGGACCCGGCGCAGAAGAGGACCAGCGACCAGGCGCCAAAGGAGGAGCGCACCATGACGAACCTCGAGGGGCCAAGGGGATCCGTCCGGGCAGGCTGATAAGCCACGCTACGATCCCGCGGCGCCGGGAGCAAGAGTACGCCCGGGAGGTGGAGCCGGCCGATGGCCGTCTCCACCTCCCCTCGGCCACCGAGCCCCGTCGCGGAACGCCGAGAGCCCGGGAAGCGGCCCGAGTCTCTAGCGGTCCGCCGCCTCGTCGACCTCGAGGGTGACGGGGTCGGGCTCGACCCTGAACGTCTGCGTATACGCCTTCCCGTTCGCGGTGAGCTTCGCGGTGAACGTGGCCGGCAGGTGCACGACGGGCGGCCGGGGACCGCCACGCCCCGGGAAGCCGAACCCGAACCCGAACCTGCGGCCGGTGTTCGGGACCCACGCCACGCGATGCATGCCCGCGTCGGTGCGGAACACCTCGGGCTTCCGCTCCCACAGCACCGTGATGTTCGGGATACCGCCCCGCCGGGCGCCGGGGAAGCGGCGCCTCCCGCCGGCCTCGCCCGCGGGCGGCGGGAACGTCGCCAGCACCTCGCCCTCGGCGTCCAGGATCTCGAGCGTCACCGCGCCCGGGGCGTCCTTCTTCAGGTAGTAGTCGATGTAGACGCCGGCGGGCGGATTCTCCGCCTGCACCTCGTCCTTCTGGAACGGCGTGCCGTCGTCTCCGCCCTGGTCGACGAGGATCTGGTCCGCCGGCTTGAACAGGTAAGCGTCGGTTCGGGCGACGGAGTCGTCGATCTGGCGCAGCGCGCTGATGTCGTCGATCACCCCGAAGCCGCGTCCGTCCGTCGCCTCGACCACGTCACCCGGATAGAA
>JBJKSF010000150.1:0-19861 GCA_046704285.1 Longimicrobiales bacterium
GCTGCGGCCTCGGCGTTGGGCCGCTTCGCCGGGGACCGGCACGTCTACGCGGCGCTGGTGAGCGCGCTGCACGCGGATTCCAGCCTGGCCGTCGAGGCGGCCGCCGCCCGCAGTGTCGGCTCATCGCGGAACGAGGACGCCGAGCCGGTGCTCGCCCGGGAGGCAGGTACGGATCCGGACGCTCACGTCCTGACGGCCGTGCTGGCCGCGCTCGCTGCGACCAGCGACCCCCGCGCGGCCGGTGTACTGCTGCAGGAGGCGCAACCCGGAGTGCCGGAAGACGTGCGGGCGGACGCGCTCGAGGACCTGGCCATCATGGAGGATTCCGTGCCGCGCGACGACTCGGCGCGGGTGCTGGCCGCTGCGCGCGCGGCGCTCGACGCTCAGGCATTGACCGTCCGGCTGTCCGCCGAGGAGGTGGTGGGCGCCTTCGGCCTCGTGCAGCTCCGCGCGGAAGTCGCGCGCGACGCGGATGCGCCGCTCGTCATCCAGAGGCGGCTCGCGCGGCAGGTGCTGCAGGAGCTCGCCAAGGTGGGCAGATGACGGCGATGCGGGCCTGACGTGCCTCTCCCCCGAGCGTAGACCCTTACCGCCGACCCATGCTCAGCAGCCCGATCACCCGGCTCACGACGGCCGCGACCGACGCGGCGCTCGCCCTCGTCGGCACGGCCTTCTCGCTCCTGTTCGCCCGTCGCGGAGGGGAGGACCGCTGGCGGTCCGCGCTGTGGGGGTGGGTGTTCGGGCTGCTGGGCCTGGCTGCCGGGCTCGGCACGGTCGTGCACGGGCTGGCGCTCGATCCGAGCGCCCACTGGGCGCTCTGGCAGCCGCTCCACCTGTCGATCGGCCTCCTCGTCGCCCTGCTCCTCGTCGCCGCGCTCGCCGACTGGCGCGGGAAGGCGGTCGGGCGCCGCTCCCTGCCCCCTGCCCTGGCGGTTGCACTCGTGCTCTACGCGGCCACCCTCGTGGCACGCGGCACCTTCCCCTACTTCGTCGCCTGCCAATGGGCAACGATGCTCGCGGTGCTCGTCGTCTACGCGGGGCTCGCGCTGGGCGGCAGGCCCGCCGCGGGCTGGATCGCCACCGGCATCGGCCTCTCCGTCGCCGCCGGCGCCGTCCAGGCGAGCAGTCTGTCCCTCACGCTGGTCTGGCCGTTCGACCACAACGGCCTCTTCCACCTGGTCGAGCTGGCAGCGCTCCTCGTGCTCGGGCACGGCCTGTGGCGGAGCCCACCGTCGACGGCGCGGTCGTCGAGCTGACGCTGAGGCACGGGGCCCGGACCTGCGCGACGCATGGGCGACAGCCGCTCTGCCGGCCCGACCTTCCCACCTGCTCACGTCGGGCTTGCCGGCTCGGACTGGCCTCTGCACCTTGATGATCCCGCCAGAGTCCTCTGGCCCGTCCATCCGTGAGGCGCTGCCGGCCCTCCCCCGGGAACGGATGAAGGGACAGGTGGAGACGCAGTGGATCCGTAGTTGAAACCCCCATGCAAGGGTGGCACACGTGGTTCCCGGAATCTTGCTGCTGCGGATGATGGAGGCGGCGTCGCTCCTTTCGGCGCGACTGCTCTCGGAGAGGCGGACCATCCACGGCATCCGCACCTACCTCTGGGAGCCGGACGGGGACGTTCGGGAGGGGCTGTTCTCGAAGGTCTCGGAGGGACTGTCCCTGTTGAAGGAGGCCGACCCGGTCCGCTTCGACCGTTTCCGGAAGGGGTTCTCCTCGATCCTCGTATTCGGAAGCAGCAGGAGCGCGGCGGCGAGGGCGGACGTCCGGAGAAGGACGTGCATGATGAACCCGGAGTTCCTCTCGGACCCCGGGATCGACCGCGTGCATCTCGCGGCCGTCTTCGCGCACGAGGGAACGCACGCCTGGATCGAGGCGGCCGGCGTCGGATACCGCGAGACCGTGCGACATCGGGTCGAAGGCATCTGTCTCTCCGCGGAGGCGGCGTTCTTCCGGAGATTGCCCGTCTGGCCTGCGGAGCTGGGCCGATGGGTCTACTTCCGCAGGAGCATGGCCCAGTCCCACTTCACGAACGAGAGCTTCGAGCAGCGAACCGTGGAGAGGCTGGAAGACCGGGGCACGTCGCGCAACAGGATCCGCTTCTTGAAGGCTCTGGCCGGAAAGACGACGCGCCGGGACTCATGAAGGGGCACGGCGGCGGCGTCCGGCATGCCCCCGGGCCCGCTCGCCGGTCCGGGGAGACAGCCCGACTCCTCAGCTGCGAGACCCTTCGCGTCCCTCTGCGGCCGTAGCGAGGGCGCGCCACGCGTCGAGGAGCGCGTCCGCGGACCGGAGGGCCCGCAGGCCTCCGGTCGGGACGGCCCCCACCTCCCGGTGGCGATCGAGCGGAGCGCCCCGGCCTGCGCACAGGAGTGTCGACGCCACGTCGCCGTGCGTGCACAGCACGAGCGTCGCGGCGTGCCCGTCGTGCATCAACTCCTGCACCAGGGCCCCCGCGCGCGCGAGCACCTCGGCCACGCTCTCGACGCCCCAGCGGTGGTGGCCCGGGTCGCTCCGGTCCTCCGCCCACACGTCGCCGTAGCGTGCGTCGGGACCCAGCTCCAGCTCACCGAAGTCGCGCTCCGTGAGGCGCGCGTCCACGGACGGCGTCACGCCGAGCACCTGCGCGGCGACCGCCGCGGACTCCCGCGCGCGCAACAGTGGGGAGGTCACGAGCCACAGGGGCGGTGCGAGCGCCCCGCGGGCGACGGCCCGCACGACGCTCCGGCGCACCTGCGCGCGCCCGAGCGGCGTCAGCCCGTACGCCTCGCCCGCGTTCGCCGGCTGGCTGGCGATCACCCCTTCCTCGTTCGCTACGCTCCGGCCGTGGCGGAGCACGAGCACTCGCTGTGTCATGGGCACATAGCTTCGCCCACCGGCGGGCACCGCGCCAGCGCGTGCCGGCCGGGCCCTGATCCGCCGATCACGTCGCCGACAGGCTCCGGCCGCAGCCTCTCGGCCCCCCGCGGCCCCGCGCCGCGGACGGTCCAGTGACAGCCGACCCGCGGCGCCGTAGAATCACGGCGTCCTTTCAACCCAGGAGATGTCCTCCGTGTCACGACGCTTCCTCATTGCGCTCTGCATCGCGGCCCTTCCCGCCACCGCGAGCGCCCAGCGCGCGCCACGAGTCTACACCCACGCCGATACCCTGCGTGGCTCCAACGGTCCCGCCCGTTCCTGGTGGGACGCCACCTTCTACGACCTGCACGTGCGGGTCGATCCCTCCGACTCGAGCATCAGCGGCTGGAACGCGATCACCTACCGGGTCCTGCGTCCGCATCAGGCGATGCAGATCGATCTCCAGGAGCCCATGGTCGTCGACAGCTTCGTGCAGGACCACCACGTCCTCAGGTCCCGCCGCGACGGCAACGCCTTCTTCGTCACGCTCCAGGCTCCCCAGCGGACCGAGGCGACGAACGAGATCACCGTCTACTACCACGGGAGGCCGAGGGTCGCCATCCACCCGCCGTGGGACGGCGGCTTCATCTGGCAGCGCGACAGCCTCGGTGACCCGTGGGTCGCCACTGCCAACGAGGGCATCGGCGCCAGCGTCTGGTGGCCGCTCAAGGACTACCTCGCCGACGAGCCGGACAGCCAGAACATCGCCATCACCGTGCCCGACCCGATGATCGACGTGTCCAACGGGCGCCTGCGCGCCGTCGTCCCGAACGCCGACCACACGACCACCTACGACTGGTTCGTCACCGAGCCCATCAACCTCTACGACGTGGAGGTGAACGCGGGCGACTACACGCACTTCAGCACGATCTACCACGGCGAGGACGGCACGCTCACCATGGACTTCTGGCCGCTCGCCTACCACCTGCGGGCCGCCGAGCGGCAGTGGCGGCAGTCGCTCTCGATGATGAAGTGCTTCGAGCACTGGTTCGGCCCGTACCCCTGGTACGAGGACGGCTACAAGCTCATCGAGGCGCCGCACCTGGGCATGGAGCACCAGAGCGGGATCGCCTACGGCAACCACTTCGAGAACGGCTATCTCGGCCGGGACCTGTCGGGCACCGGGCTGGGCCTCCAGTGGGACTTCATCATCGTCCACGAGAGCGCCCACGAGTGGTGGGGCAACAGCATCACGGACAAGGACGCCGCCGACATGTGGATCCACGAGAGCTTCGCGAACTACGCGGAGGGCCTCTACACGGAGTGCCTGGACGGAAAGGCGGCCGGGGAGAGCTACACGCGGGGCACGCGCCGGCTCATCCGCAACGACCGCCCGATCATCGCCCCGTACGGCGTGCACGCCGAGGGCTCGGGCGACATGTACTACAAGGGCGGCAACATGCTCAACACGATCCGCCAGATCGTGAACGACGACGCCCGGTGGCGCGACGTGCTGAGAGGCCTCCAGAAGGAGTTCCGCCACCAGACCGTGACGAGCGCGCAGGTGGAGGACGCCATGAGCCGCCTGGCGGGCGTCGACCTGAGCAAGGTGTTCCAGGAGTACCTCACGACGACGATGGTCCCGGAGCTCGACTACCGGTTCTCGGGAACGCGCGTGTCGTATCGCTGGACGAACGTGGTACCCGGCTTCGACATGCCGGTGAAGGTGACCCTCGCCCAGGGCGAGTATCGGTTCATCCATCCCACCGAGAAGTGGCAGAGCGTCGAGACCACCCTCCCCTCCCCGTGCGACTTCAAGGTGGACGAGAACTTCTACGTGACGTCCCGCAACGTCGGCACCGGCGGCACAGGGGCGTCCTCAGGAGGCGAGTCATGACCAGAAGACCCTTCGGATCCGTCGCCGCCGCCGTCCTTCTCGCCGCGGCCGCGTGCAGCGGCAGCGCGAAGAAGGCGCCGCCGGCCCAGGCCGCGCAGGCCCTCGCGCCCGACACCGGCCCGGTGTTCGACGTGGCCCAGCTCGACACGGCGATCTCGCCGTGCACGAACCTCAACGCGTTCGTCAACGACAAGTGGATCGCCGCGAACCCGATCCCGCCGGATCGGACCCGCTGGGGCGCGTTCGACGAGCTGGCCGAGAAGAGCCTCGACGAGCAGCGCCAGATCGTGCAGCAGGCCGATCGGGACGCCGACACGGCGCAGGCCGGCTCGATCCGCCAGAAGATCGGGTGGCTGTACCGCTCGGCCATGGACTCGGCAGCCATCGAGCAGGCCGGCTACGATCCGATCAAGCCGGACCTGGCCGCCATCGGGGCGCTGAAGAGCCCCGCCGACCTCGTGGCCTGGCTCGAGGCGTCGTTCGCGAGCGGGCAGGGGCAGATCTTCCGCTTCGGCTCCGGCGCCGACTACAGAGACGCGAAGATGCAGATCGCGTACGTCGAGCAGGGCGGCCTCGGCCTGCCGACGCCGGACTACTACACGAAGCCCGAGTACAAGGCGATCCGGGACGCGTACGTGACGCACATGGCCAAGATGCTCGAGCTCACGGGCGCCCCGGCCGACCAGGCCGCCAAGCAAGCCGACGCCGCCATGGCGCTCGAGACCAGCCTGGCGCGCCACTCGCTCTCGCGCGTGCAGCTCCGCGACCCGAAGAACCAGTACCACTTCGTGACGCTCGCGGAAGCGGACAGGGTCACCCCGCACTTCGACTGGGCGGCCTTCTTCAAGGCGCAGGGCGTCGAGCCAGGAAAGGGCTTCTCGCTCTCGCAGCCGAAGTTCTTCGCCGGGATGGACAGCCTCCTCGCGCACGCCCCGATCGACGCGTGGAAGGCGTACCTGTCGTTCCACGTGATCTCCGGCGCGGCGCCGTACCTGTCGTCGGCGCTGGAGGCCGAGAACTTCGCCTTCTACGGCACGACCCTCGAGGGACAGCCCGAGCAGCAGCCGCGCTGGAAGCGGGCGCTCGGAACCGTGAACCGCGCCATGGGCATGGCCCTCGGCCAGCTCTACGTGGCTCGCTACTTCCCGCCGGAGGCCAAGCAGCGCGCCGAGCAGCTCGTGACGAACGTGCGCGACGCGCTCAAGGCGCGCATCGAGCACGAGCCCTGGATGAGCGAGGCGACCAAGCGGAAGGCGCTCGAGAAGTGGGCGAAGTTCCTTCCCAAGATCGGCTACCCCGACCACTGGCGTGACTGGTCGGGCCTCGTGATCACGCCGGACCACTACTACGCGAACGTCGTGGCGGCGCGGAAGTTCAACTACGAGTATGGCATCGACAAGATCGGCAAGCCCACCGACCGGTACGAGTGGGGCATGACCCCGCAGACCGTCAACGCGTACTACAGCCCCACCACGAACACGATCAACTTCCCCGCTGCGATCCTGCAGCCGCCCTTCTTCTACGCGAACGGCGACGACGCCATCAACTACGGCGGGATCGGGGCCGTGATCGGACACGAGTCCAGCCACGGGTTCGACGACCAGGGGAGCCAGTTCGACGGGGACGGCAACAACGTGAACTGGTGGACGAAGGCGGACCGCGCGGCCTTCATGGCGCGCGCGCAGAAGCTCGTCGAGCAGTTCGACTCGTACGTGCCGCTCGCCGACCACCCGCAGGACCACGTGAACGGCCGGCTCACGCTGGGCGAGAACATCGCCGACCTCGGAGGCCTGAACGTGGCGTACGACGCGCTGCAGACCGCGCTCGAGGCCGACCCGAAGGAAGCCGCCGAGAAGATCGACGGCTACACCGAGGATCAGCGCTTCTTCATGAACTGGGCGCGGGTGTGGCGCGGATCCATCCGCGAGAAGGCCCAGCTCGTCGCCCTGAACACCGATCCGCACTCGCCCGCGAAGTTCCGCGCGGACGGGCCACCCTCGGACATGCCGGCTTTCGCCAAGGCGTTCTCGTGCAAGGCCGGCGACCCGATGGTACGCTCGGGCGCCAAACGGGTGTCGATCTGGTAGGCGACGGGGACCTCCCGGGGGACGGTCTCCCCCGGGAGGCCGCCTCGCGGCGGTCGCTGAGGCAGGTCGCGGCGGCGCTGCGGAGCGGGGAGCTGCGCGCCGCGGATCTCGTGGAGGAAGCGATCCGCCTGCACGAGGACCGGGACGCGGCCCACCGGGCCTACAAGCTCTTCGACGCGGACGGTGCCCGCGCGGCCGCCGCGCGCGCGGACGCGATGCTGGCGGGCCCGGCGCCGGCTCCGCCGCTGTGCGGGATCCCCGTGTCGGTGAAGGACCTCTACGGCGTCTCCGGTCTTCCGACCTTCGCGGGCACGCGGCGCCAGCTCCCGGAGCGGTGGTCCCGGGACGGGTGGCTGGTGGCGCGACTGCGGGCCCAGGGGGCCGTGATCGTCGGCAAGACGCATACCGTCGAGCTGGCGTACGGGGCGGTCGGCGTGAACCCCAACTGGGAGACGCCGCGCAATCCCTGGGACCCGCGGGTCCACCGCATCCCGGGAGGCTCCTCCGCGGGCGCCGGGGTGAGCCTGCACGAGGGCTCGGCCCTGATCGCGCTCGGCACGGACACGGGGGGCTCCATCCGCATCCCGGCGTCGCTGACCGGCGTCGTGGGGCACAAGACCAGCAAGGGGCGGCTGCCCACCGACGGCGTGGTTCCCCTGAGCGGCACCCTGGACACCGTGGGCGCCCTCACGCGCACGGTGGAGGACAGCGCCTGGTTCTTCGGCTCCGTGGACTCGTCTCTGGGCGATCCCGAGGCCCTGCTGCGCGATCTCGGCGCGCGCGGCGCCGCGGGCCTTCGGGTGGCCGTGCCTCGCTGCGGCGTGTGGAGCGACTGCCAGCGCGACATCGGCGAGGTGCTGTCCGGCGCGCTCGCCGGGCTGGGCCGCGCCGGGTGGGCACGCACGGAGATCGACGGAGCACTCCTCGACCGTGCGGGCGAGATGTACATGACGGCCGGCATCGTCGGCGGGGAGTGCCTCGCGGTCCTCGAGGCCGAGCTGCCGGGGTGGCTGGAGATCCTGCACCCCATCGTGGGCAGGCGCATCGCCGCCGCGGGTGCCCACACGCACGCCGAGTACGTCGCGGCCCTGGCCCGTCGGGAGGAGCTCGTGCACGCCGCGGGCGCGCTCTTCCACGACGCCGACGTCCTCGCGCTCCCCGGCGCGATCCTCACCCCTCCGCCGGTCGCCGAGATGGAGGACATGGATCGCTACCTGAAGACCAACGCCGCGCTGCTCCGCCCCACCTGCGGAGTGAGCCTCCTGGGTTTGTGCGCCGTCACGCTCCCCGTGGGGTTCGACCGCGCCGGCATGCGGGTCGGCCTCCAGCTCGGCGCCCCCGGCGGGGGCGACGAGCTGGCTCTGGCCGCGGCGCTCGCGGCCGAGCGGGCGCTCGGGACAGCCGCGCGCGCCGGCTGGTAGGGCGCCGGGAGGGCGAGGGCCCTCCCGGCGCCGTCGCGCCTTCCCTCAGCCGTTCCCCAGGCTCACGGTCCCTCCGCTCACGAGCACGGGTACGCCGTGCTGCGAGGCGAGGCGGTTGTAGGCCGGAACCTCCGTACCGGCGATCGCGTTGAAGCGCGCGAGGTAGCCCTCGAGCTGCCGGCGAGCCTCGGACATCGCCTCGGTGACCGGCGCGGTGGGCGCTTCGTCGTAGCTGAAGAAGAGCCCGAACCCGCTGCTCCGCAGCTTCCCCTCGAAGTCGCTCAGGTAGTGGATGTCGTCCTCCGGCGCGTTGCGCTGCACGTGCGGGTTGTGGAGCTCGTCCATGAGCGAGTCGATCCGGGAGGACAGCTTCCTGGCCCGCTCGGCCACGGCGTGGTCGAGCGCGGGGGCCCCGCCGCCGCGGTAGATGCCCCGCGTGTGCTGGAGCTGCTCGTGCATGCTGTGCAGCCGGTTGAGCATCGTGTTGAGGGCCGTCATCTCGTCCACCAGCTCCCGGCCCGCGCGGAGCTGCTCCTGCGCGGCGGCCTGGTCGAAGGGCACCCTCGGGTCGGGCTTCACGGTCGCCTTCGTCGTCCGCGTGTGGCCGTCGATCGTGACCGCGATCGTGTAGGTGCCCGGCAGCACGGCCGGCCCCATGCTCCTGCGGAAGAACCCGCCGCCGCCACCGCCGAAGTCCAGCGACGGGGCCCCGCGGTAGTGCATGTTCCACTCGACGCGGTCGATCCCCTCGGCGCCGGGGCCGTGGAACGTGTCCACCGTGTCGCCGTTGCTGCCGAGCACGGTGATCTCGACGGGCCCCTCGTGGCCGGCTCGCTCGGACCCCTTGGCCTTCACCTCCGCCGGGAGGTCGTACGCGACGAGCACGCCGCCGGGCGCGCTCGGAACCCGGTAGCTCGTGGCCTGGTGCGTGGTCGGCAGCCCGCCGAAGGACTCGATGCCCGGCAGCGGCGTGAAGAGCGTGAAGGCCTTCCCCGACGCGGGTGCGCGCATCTGCTCGAGCGGCGTGATGTCGTCGAGCACGAGGAGGCCGCGGCCGTGCGTGGCGACGACCAGGTCGTGCTCGCGCGGCGCGAACTTCAGGTCGAAGACGGGGGCGGTCGGGAACGCGCCGTGCAGCGACGTCCAGTGCTCGCCTCCGTCCCGCGAGTAGTACACGTCGTTGTCCGTGCCGAGCGCGAGGAAGTTGCGCTGGTCCGGGTCCTCACGCACCACGTGCGCGGGGTAGTCGGGCGGGAGCCCCTGGTCGATCGCGGTCCAGTGCCGGCCCCAGTCCGTCGTCTTGTACACGTACGGATGGTCGTCGCCGAGCATGTGCCGGTCGATGGCGACGTAGGCCTCGCCCGGATCGAAGGGAGAGACGCCGATCTGGGAGATGCGACCTCCGGGCGGCACGCCCTTGAGGTTCGGCCGCACGTTCGTCCACATCCGTCCGCCGTCGCGCGTGTACTGGATGTTGCCGTCGTCGGTGCCCACCCAGATCACGCTGTCCGGGTCCGACGGCGCGAGCGTGATCGACAGGATCGTGTTGTAGGTCTCCGCCCCGCTGATGTCCTTGAAGATCGGGCCGCCGCTCGTGACCTGCTGGCTCTTGTCGTTCGTCGTCAGGTCGGGGGAGATCGCGCTCCAACGCCGGCCGCCGTCGGTCGACTTGAACACGACGTCGGCGCCCATGTAGACCGTGTTCGCGTCCGTCGGCGACACGGCGATGGGCGTGGTCCAGTTGAAGCGGTAGGCGAGCTTCGAGGGGGCCTCGTCCGTCACGTCCTGCAGGTAGGGCTGGATCGAGCGCTGCAGCCCGTTGGTCAGGTCGATCCGGCTGGCCGAGCCGTTCTGCGACTCGGCGTACAGGACGCTCGAATCGCTCGGCGCCGGTACGGCGTACTGGCCGTCGCCGCCGGCCACGGTGACCCACTGCGACTCGGGCAGGCCACCGTAGCCGCTCCCGGACGACGGGCCGCACCACGCGCTGTTGTCCTGCAGCCCGGCGCACATATGGAAGGGCCAGCGTGAGTCGATGGCCACCATGTACGCCTGCTCGATGGGCAGGTTGTCGAGGAAGTTCCAGCTCCGACCGCCGTCGTGCGTCACGTAGACGCCGCCGTCGTTGCCCTGGATCATGCGGTTCGGGTCGTCGGGATCGATCCACAGCGCGTGGTGGTCGGGGTGCACGCCGTAGTCGATGGAGTGGGCCGTGCGGCCGCCGTCGTTCGACTCCATGAGCTCGACCGATGCGAAGAAGACGCGGTTCGCGTCTTTCGGGTCGACGTTGATCTGCGAGAAGTAGAACGGGCGCACGTCCAGCGCGTGGTTGTCGCTGACCATGTGCCAGTGGTCCCCACCGTCGTTCGACTCCCACAGCAGGCCGGCCTTCGACTCGACCAGCGCGTAGACGCGCTCCGGGTCGCTCGGAGAGACACCGATCGCGATGCGGCCCACCAGCCCTTTGGGCAGGCCGTTCGTCAGCTTGGTCCACGTATGCCCGCCGTCCTCCGAGCGGTAGAGGCCGCTGCCCATTCCGCCGTCCACGAGCTCCCACGGCAGGCGCTGCACCTGCCACATGGCCGCGAAGACGACCCTCGGGTTGCCCGGCATGAACGCCACGTCGACGCCGCCGGTGCTGTCGTTGACGAACAGCGACTTCGTCCAGGTCCTGCCGCCGTCCCACGTCTCGTAGATGCCGCGCTCCGCGCTCGGCACCCAGATCTTCCCCAGAGCCGCGACGACGACGTGCTCCGGGTCCGACGGATCCACCGCGATGTGCGGGATCTGGGTCACGTCGCCCAGGCCCTTGAAGCTCCAGGTATGGCCCCCGTCCGGCGAGAACCACACGCCGTGTCCGTCCGTGATGTCGTTGCGTGGGTTCCCCTCGCCGGTGCCGACCCACACCAGGTTCGGGTTCGACGGCGCGAGCGCGACCGCGCCGATCGAGGAGGTGGGCTCGTTCTCGAAGATGTTCGTCCAGCCATGGCCGCCGTTCGTCGTCTTCCAGACGCCGCCGCCCGCCGTGCCGACATAGTAGATGCCGCGCTCTCCGGGGATGCCGACCACGGCGCTCACGCGTCCGCCGCCGATGGCCGGGCCGATGTCTCGGGCCTGCCAGCCGTTCATCGAGGAGTCGACGGCCAGGGGGGCGCTCTGCGCCGCGAGCGGTGCGCCCAGCAGCATGGCGACAAGCAACATAGGCGCACACAAAGCGATATCGGGCCCGGCGAGGCCGGTCGGTCGACCGGCACGACGGAAGGGTCTCATGGTCTCCTGCCTCCGTGAGCTGCAGTTCGGCACTGTTGGACGCATACACGTCCGACCGCACCCGCGCAGCCCCGTCGCCGACGCCGCGGCCCCGGGCCGCGGGCGGCCGTGATATAGAGCCGCTCGCCCCGCCGGGCAAGGCGGCGGACCGCCCGGGGACGGTGCGCTGGCCCGGGCATCGGCCCCCGGCTACGTTCGCGGCTCACCTCCGGACCGGTGGCGCCCATGATCCCCCTTCGACCCGCAGCTCTCCTCGCCGTCCTCTTCGCCGTCCCCGCAGCGCTGGCAGCGCAGCAACAGATCGGCGCCACCGGGCAGGTCCCTGCGCACCCGCTGTCCATGGCGCGCCGTTCCACGGTCTACGCTCCGAACGGCGCGATCGCGACGAGCCAGCCGCTGGCCACCGCCGCGGGCCTGAACGTGCTGATGCACGGCGGCAACGCCGTCGACGCGGCGGTGACCGCCATGGCGGTGGAGTCGGTCGTGGAGGCGCAGATGACGGGCCCGGGAGGGGACTGCTTCGCCCTTCTCTGGTCGGCGAAGGAGCACAGGCTGGTGGGCATGAACGCGAGCGGCCGCTCGGGCTCCCTCATGACGCGTGAGGCGCTGCTCGCGCGCGGGTTCAAGACCATGCCGGCGGAGCGCGCGGAGGACGTCACGGTGCCGGGTGCCATCGCCGGCTGGGCCGCGCTGCTCGAGCGCTACGGGACGATCAGCCTGGCGCAGGCCCTCGCGCCCGCGATCCGCCTGGCGGAGCACGGCTTCCCGATGTCGCCCATCATCGCCCGGCAGTGGGCACAGAACCTCGAGAAGCTCCAACGCGACCCGAACGCGAGCGCCACGTACCTCGTCGACGGCGAGCGCACGCCGCGCGCGGGCGAGTGGTTCCGCAACCCGGATCTGGCCCGGAGCCTGCGCATGATCGCCGAGCAGGGCCCGGCGGTCATGTACGGCGGCGAGCTCGGGCACCGCATCGTCGACTACGTGAGGTCGAAGGGCGGCTTCCTGACGATGGCCGACATGCGGGCGATGAAGGTGGAGTGGGTCCGGCCGATCTCGGTCGAGTTCCGCGGCTACCGTGTGTGGGAGCTGCCGCCGAACACCCAGGGCGTGGCGGCGCTCGAGATGCTGAAGATCCTCGAGCCGTACCACCTGAAGGCGCTCGGCCACAACACGGCCCCCTACCTGCACCGCCTGATCGAGGCCAAGAAGCTCGCGTTCGCGGATCTCTACCACTACATCGGCGACCCGACGGACATGAGGCTCTCGCCGCAGGCGCTACTTTCCGCGGGCTACATCGCGCGGCGCCGGGCGGAGCTCGACACGCTGCACGCGGCGCCCGAAGTGGAGCCCGGCGACGTGAAGCTGCCCTCGAGCGAGACGGTCTACCTGGCCGCGGCCGACAGCGCCGGCAACATGGTGTCGTTCATCAACAGCAACTACGACCTGTTCGGCTCGGGGCTCGTGGCCCCGGGGACCGGCTTCGTGCTGCAGGACCGCGGCGCCGGCTTCACGCTCACGCCGGGGCTCGCCAACACCGTGGGCCCCCGCAAGCATCCTCTGCACACGCTCATACCCGGCTTCGTCACGCGGCCGGGGCCGGACGGCGGCCAGGAGCCGTACATGTCGTTCGGCGTGATGGGCGGGTCCATGCAGCCGCAGGGCCACGTGCAGGTGCTGCTCAACCTGCTGGTCTTCGGCATGAGCCCGCAGGCCGCCGTGGAGGCCGCCCGCTTCCGGCACCTCTCCGGGCTCGACGTGGCGCTCGAGCCGCCCATCGGCGAGGCGGTCCGGCGCGAGCTCACCGCCATGGGCCACCACATCGTCGACGCGAGCGACGTCACCTTCGGTGGCGCGCAGCTCATCATCAAGCTCCCGCGCGGCTACGCGGCCGCGTCCGACCCGCGCAAGGACGGGATGGCGGCCGGCTACTGACGCCGTAGAATTAGAGGTGCCGGCGCGGCCCGCGCGCTCGCTCCCCGCGAGCGCGGCCCGGCCGTCCCTCCCCTGGCGGCGCACGTCGCAGCGGCCCTCCCGACGACGGCCGGCTCCCGAGCTACCCCCGAGTCGCGCCTCGCACGGATCGTCCGGTGGGGAAGCGGCTGGCAGGACGGATGGTCGAGTCGCGCTTCCGGCAGAGGCTGATCGAGAGCTTCCCGGTCCTCGATCCGTCGCGGGACGTCTATCGCTGGCTCGTGCTCGCCAGCGTCATGGTGGGCACGTTCATGGCCGTCCTGGACTCCACGATCGTCAACGTGGCACTGGCCAAGCTCATGGCCATCTTCGGCGTCTCGGTCGACCAGGTCGACTGGGTGCTCAACGCCTACCTCCTGGTCTTCGGCGTGATGCTGCCCTCGTCCGGCTGGCTGGCGGACCGCTTCGGCTACAAGCGCATGTTCGTGCTCGGGCTCTTCCTCTTCACGCTCGGCTCGTTCCTGTGCAGCCTGGCGCGCAGCTTCGACGTGCTGATCGCGTTCCGTGTGCTCCAGGGGTCGGGCGCCGGGTTCGTGCTGCCCGTGGGCATGGCGATCATCATGCGGGAGTTCCCGCCGGAGAAGCGGGGGATCGCGCTGGGGTTCTGGTCGGTGGCGTCGTCCGCGTCCGTGTCGCTGGGTCCCGCAGTGGGTGGCTGGCTCATCGACCGCTACTCCTGGCACGTGATCTTCGACGTGAACGTGCCGATCGGCGTCATGGGGATGCTCGCCGTGTGGATCGTCCAGCGGGAGCACCGCCCGGACCCGGGGAAGCGCTTCGACATCGTGGGCTTCGCGTCGCTGAGCGCGGGGCTCACGGCGTTGCTGCTGGCGCTGGCGGACGGCAACGCGGCGTGGAACACCGGGGGCTGGACGTCGAGCTTCATCCTCGGCTCGTTCCTGATCGCGTTCGTGGGCCTGGGCGTCTTCCTGGCCACGGAGCTCATCGTCGAGCACCCTCTCATCGACGTGAGCCTGTTCCGCAGCTTCAACTTCTCGGTGAGCAACGTGGTCCTGTTCATCTTCGGGATCGCGATGTTCGGCGCGAACTTCCTCGTGCCCATCTATCTGCAGAACTCGCTCGACTACACCCCGTTCCAGGCCGGACTGGTCTTCATCCCCGTGGGAATCGGCGTGGGCCTCACGGCGCCGTTCGCGGGGATGTTCGCGGACCGCTACGACGGGCGCGTCCCGATCCTGCTGGGCCTGGGACTGCTGGGCTTCACGATGTACCAGTTCAGCTTCCTGTCGCTCTTCTCCATGCACGGGCAGATCATGCTGCCGCTGTACGTCCGCGGCGTCGCGATGGGGCTCCTCATGGCGCCGCTCACGACGGTCGCGATCTCCGGGATCTCCAACGCGAAGATGGCGCAGGCCTCCGGGCTCATCAACGTGATCCGCCAGATCGGAGGGAGCTTCGGCGTCGCGCTCTTCGGCACGCTCCTCACGCGCCGTCAGATCTTCCACGCGGCCATCTACGGCCAGCAGATCGACCCGACGTCGGCGACCTACCAGCAGACCGTGCAGGGCCTGCAGCATTTCGCGACCCACGCCGTGGGCGGCACGCTCGCGAACGGCGCCACACAGGCGAAGGTCATGGTCGCCATGAGCGCCCAGCAGCAGGCGTTCGTGTCGGCGATCGACGACGTCTTCAGGGTTGCGTTCATCGTGCTCTTGGTGTCCATTCTCCCGGCCTTCTTCCTCCGCCGGCACAACCGGCCGGGGAGCGGGAGGGCGGCCCTGGCGGAGTAGCGGCGACCACCATGGAGTTCCTGAACTTCCTCCTCATCCTGTGGGCCGCATGGCTGATCTGGCGGCGGCCCGAGCGCGAGCGGCTCGCGTTCCGGCTGCTCGTGATCAGCTGCGTGATCATGGTCGTGCTGTTCCTCATCGGGACGCACGGAGCCTTCGTCCCGCGGGTGAACCTGTGATGCGGCTCTCGGAGGACCGGCTCCGGGGCGTGCTGGCCTGGATCGTGATCGTGCTCGTGGGCGGTCCCGTCCTGAGCGCCGTCCTGCTCGGCCTGTTCCACGGGGACTCTCCCTGCATCCTGTGCTGGGCCGAGCGCACGTCGATGATCCTCATCGCGCTCGCCGGCCTGTTCGTGGTCCGCTACGGCCCGAAGCCACGCTATCTCGGGATCGCGATCCTCCTGGGCACGTGGGGCACGTTCATGGCGATCCGCCACTCCTCGCTCCACGTGGCGGAGGACATCGGGCAGGGATTCAGCACGAAGATCTTCGGCGTCCACACGTACGTCTGGGCGTGGGTCATCTACTTCATCGTGCTCGTGGTGATCGGGTTGCTGCTCCTGTTCCTGCGGGGCATCGCGCCGCAGGAAGGGGCTCGCGAGCCCGGACGGGTCGGACGCTTCGCCATGGGGCTGTTCCTGGCCGTGGTGGCCGCCAACGCGTTCCAGGCGTTCGTGTCCTCGGGGCCGCCTCCGTTCATCGGCCAGGGCAGTCCCGTGCGGTTCTCGCTCAACCCGCGCCACTGGGTGTGGTCGTTCGAGGAGCTGCAGCCGCCGTACGTGTCCCTGCGGGGGGCGTGGGGCGTGCGCCCGCCCGCCCCCGCGGCCGCGGATCCCGATCCGGACCACGGGCCCCTCGCGGACCTGCCGAGCCTGCCCGTCCAGGGCTGGATGCGCATCGGTGTGCCGCTCACCGGGACGTTGAGCGGCCTCGCGCGCGACTCCGCGACCGGGAGGTTCCTCGTGGTCACGGACCGATACGAAGTCGCGCTGCTGGACAGCACGCTGTCGCACGTGGTGCATCGGGTCGTGCTGGATCCGGGCTTCGACATCGATCTCACGCCGCTGGCCGGCGCGGCGTTCCTGGGCCCGGACACGCTCGTCGCGCTGTCCACGAACAAGAGCTGGGCGCTCCTCGCGCCCGACCCCCGTGCCGACGCGCGCACCGAGTGGGGTCACTTCCTCTCGACCGACGGCCAGGTGGAGGAGGTGGGGCTCGGCACCTTCCGGACCGTGCGCGCGCACCAGATGTACGTCTCGTCGCTCGCGTTCGACCCGTCGGCGCAGGAGCTGATCACGGTGAGCGTGCCGAACCCGTGGCACCCCCAGCTCGTCGTGTCACGGTTCGCCCGCAGCGACATGACGCTCTCGTCCGAGTTCGACCCGGGCCTCGGGAGCGGGCTGACTCCGAGGGGGCCGGGCCGGTCCCTTGCCGAGTACCTCGTGACGGGAGCGACCGTCGCCGGCGGGCGGCTGTACGCCGTGAGCGCGGCGTACGGCACCCTCCTGGTGGTGGACCTACAGGCCAAGGACGTCGTCGCGGCCTACACGCTTCCAGGGATCGAGCATCCCGTCGGCCTGGCCGCACGGGGAGGACAGCTCCTCGTGGCCCAGGCGGACGGGCGCATCGCGGAGATCGAGCGGCCGACGGCCGAGACGCCCTGCGCGGCGGCGGCGGCGGCGTGTGTGCCCACCCCACCCACCGCACCGGCCGCCGCCGCGAAGCGCCCCGCCCCCCGCACTCTCAGTTCGCTGCGCTCCCCGTCGTCTCCGGGGCGCCCTTGAGCTCGCGAGCGAGGTAGTGGTCGTAGACCTGCAGCATCAGCAGGTAGCTCTGCAGGTTGTAGGCCGCGCCATGGTGACCGGGCGGGTAGATCCTCAGCGTGACGTCGTGGCCCGCGTTCGTGAGCGCGGTCAGGAGCTGCATCGTGTTCCGCGGATGCACGTTGTCGTCCATCATCGAGTGGACCAGCAGCAGATGACCCTCGAGCTTGGCCGCGTTCAGCACGGCCGAGCTCGCCTCGTACCCGGCGAGGTTGTCCGCGAGCAGTCCCATGTAGCGCTCGGTGTAGATCGAGTCGTAGAGCCGCCAGTCCGTGACCGCGGAGTTGGCGATCCCCATCGAGAAGACGTCGGGATACATCTCGAGCGTGTACAGCGTGCTGTAGCCGCCGTAGCTCGTGCCCATGATCCCCACGCGCTTCGGGTCGACCCAGCCCTTCGTGTCGAGGTACCTGGCGGCCGCGGCGAAGTCGTGGCTCTCCCACTTCCCGAGGTGCTCGTAGACGATCTTCTCGAAGGCGCTGCCGTAGTTGTTGCTGCCCCGGTTGTTGAGGCCGACGACCACGTAGCCCTCCTGCGCGAGCCACTGGTCCCACCCGCTCGTGCCGAACTGGTCGTACACCTCCTGGGAGCCGGGTCCGCCGTAGACGGCGAAGATCACGGGATACTGCTTCGTGGAGTCGAACGGGACCGGCATGACGAGCGAGCCGTCGAGCCTGACCGAGTCCGGCGTGGTGAAGCTGAACAGCACCGTGGGCGAATAGGCGTGCGTCTTCAGCCAGGCGAGGGTGCGCGCGTTGTCGCCGAGCATCTTGATCATCTTCCCGCCCGTCGCGTACAGGGCGACCTGCTGGGGCGTGCTCACCGACGACCATGAGTCGATGTAGTATCTCGCGTCCGGCGACATGTCGACGCGGTGCGTGCCCTCGGCCCTGGTGAGCCGGCGCTGGTGCGAGCCGTCGAAGCGGATCTCGTAGAGCTGGCGCTGGAGCGGCGACGCTTCCGTCGACGTGTAGTAGACGAGCTTGTGCCGGACGTCGATGCCCTCGATGCGCGTAACGCTCCACTCACCGTGCGTCACTTGATCGAGCAGCTTGCCCGCGTAGTCGTAGCGGTAGATGTGCTGCCAGCCGTCGCGGTCCGAGATCCAGAAGAACTCGTGCGTGCCGGACGGGAACGAGATCATGTCCTGCACGCCGGCGTAGAAGTCGTAGACGTCGATCCAGGTGTCGGACGTCTGGGTCATCACGAGCCGCTTCCCACCCGTCTTCACGTCGAAGAACCAGACGCGCATCTCGTCCTGGGGACGGTTGAGCGTGACCACCGCGAGCGTGTCCGGCTCGCTCGTCCAGTAGACGCGCGGGACGTAGTAGTCGCCCGTGAGCCCGGGATCGAGCCAGACGGTCTTGCCCGTGTGGACGTCGACGACGCCGATCTTCACGGTCGGGTTCGAGTCGCCGGGCTGGGGGATGCGGATCTTCGTGTACTTCGGGTGCGGCCCCGCGAAGTCGGTGAACCGGTCCACCGGCTCCTGGCTCACGTCCACCTGCCAGTAGGCGATGTGACGCGAGTCCGGCGACCAGCTCCACGCCTGGGCCATGCCGAACTCCTCCTCGTACACCCAGTCGAAGTGACCGTTGAAGCGCGTCTCGTTCGCGTCGTCGGTGAGCTGCGTCTCCTTCGCGCCCGACAGCGAGTACACGAACATGTTGCCGTCGCGCTCGTAGCCGAGCATGGATCCGTCCGGCGACAGCTCGCCCGTGCGGGCTCCCCTCGCCGCGAGGCGCAGGGAGTGGTCGTCGAGCGAATAGACGTAGAAGTCCGCCGTTCCCGAGCGCCGGTAGATCGGATTGAAGTCGGCCTGGAACACGAGGTGCCGCGAGTCGTGCGCCCACTGGAACGAACGGTACGTGAAGGCGCGCTCGGTCCCGGGGAACGTCATCCCCTTCGCGTCGAAGAGGAGCGTGTCCTTGCCGGTCCTGGGATCGAAGGCCCGGATCTCCTCGCGACCGGTCGAGTCGCGGGCGATGTAGGAGTACCGGGCTCCGCCGTCGATCCAGTTGACGTCGGCGGGCCCCCGCCCCCCCGACAGGACGGCGCCCGCGCGGAGGGCATCCTCGCGGTCCCGGAACGTGGTCTTCTGCTGGGCGAGCGAGACGCTCGGGATCACCACGAGCAGCAGCCCCACCGATACGGAAATCCTCTTCACGTGCATGGAACGACCCATGGGCTGGAGGTCCGAGAAGTGCGGCCGCGGGGAGGCGTCGGCGCGGATGGATCATACCGCGACGGGAGGCGGGGGGCCACGGCGGGGAGGAAGGCGTATCTTGAGGTCCTTCGTCCGACCCATCCATCCCGGAGCGACGCCCGTGCCCGCTCACCACGAGCCCCTGCGCAAGGCGATCCACGCAGGCTCGGGAGCCGTGGCGTTCCTGCTGCGCTGGCTGGGCGCCTGGGGCGGCCTCGCCGTGGCGGCGGCCGCCGTGCTGTTCAACGCAACGCTCCTCGACCGCGTGACGTGGGGCCGCGTCGTGCGGTCCGAGGAGCGCGCGGGCGGCGGGATCCCGGCGACGGTCCTCTACCCGCTCGCGGTCCTGCTCCTCGTCCTCTGCCTGCCGGGGCGGCTCGAGCTCGCGGCCGCCGGGTGGGGCATGCTCGCCTTCGGCGACGCCGCCGCCGGCATCGCGGGACGCATGGTGGGCGGGCCGCCCATCCCATGGAACGGCCGCAAGCACTGGTCGGGGCTCGTCGCGTTCGTCCTCGTCTCGATCCCGGCGGCCGCGCTCCTCGTGCGCTGGACGCAGGCGGGCTCCGCCCCGGGCATCGGCGCCGCGCTCGGG
>JBJKSF010000151.1:0-22358 GCA_046704285.1 Longimicrobiales bacterium
CGCCACGCCGGCCGGGTCGCCCGCCGAGACCTCCGCGTGGGCGAGCGTCTCCCAGGCCCTCGCGTCGTCGGGCGACTTCGCCACCACGCCGCGCAGGAGCGTCGCCGCCCGGTCGAACTGCCCGGTCGACATGAGCTGCCATGCCGAGGAGGCCCAGGCGGAGCGCCCCGCCCGGGAGCGGTCGAGCGCGCGCCGGCGGATCTCCTCGGCGATGCCCTGGCCGAGCTGCGTGAGCGCGCCCACCCAGGCCGTGTCGAAGGGCTGCACGTCGACGACCACCGAGTCGGGCACCCCGGGCACGCGCAGGACCTGGCGGGGGCCCCGGCCCGCGGCTCCGGAGGTCGTCGGTCCAGGTGGGACGCCGTGCCTCGCCGCCATCTCCTGCAGCCCCCTCCGGATGTAGGAGAGGACCTCCCGCGCCTCGACGGACTGGCTGTCGAGCGAGACCGCGTGCTCGGCCTCGGCCTGCGCTTCCCGCAGCGCGGAGGTGTCCGGCGTCGGCCGCTCCATTCCAAGCAGGAAGCGCGCGCTCGCCAGACCGGCGTAGGCCGGAGCGAACGTCGAGTCCGCGCGCGCCGCTTCCTCGAAGTGCGTCAGGGCCGACTCGTATCCCTGGGGCGTGCCGCGCCCGTACGCGTACTTGCCGCGCAGGTAGTCGTCCTGGGCGCCCGGGGCCACGCGTCGCGTCGCGTACCTCTGGAACACCGCCTCGTCCGCCGGATTGATCCGGCCCTGGATCGCCTGGACGATCCGGCGGGCGACCTCGCTCTGCAGGCTGAGCACGTCCGCGAGCTTGCGGTCGTAGGTGCCGGCCCAGACGGTGCTGTCGTCGGCCGCCTTCACGAGCTGCACGGAGATGCGCACCTCGTCCCCGGCCTTCTCCACCGATCCCTCGATGACGCCTTCGACGTCGAGCTCCCTGGCGATCACCGGGATGGGCTTGGTGCTGCCCGCGTACTGCATGACCGACTGGCGCGGCACCACCCGGATATCCGGCACGCGGCTCAGCTCGGAGATGAGCGCCTCGTGCATTCCGGCCGTGAAGTAGTTCTGGCTCGTGTCCGCCGAGAAGTTGACCAGAGGCAGTACGGCCAGGGAGCGGATGCTCCCGGCGGCGGCCGTGGCGGGCGCCGAAGCGGCCTCCTTGGCGGCATCGGCGCCGCTCGTGGCGCGCCGCAGCTCCCTGGATCCCACCGCGCCGCCGAGCCAGAGCGCGAGGCCGCCGACCAGGAGGAACGTCACGCCGAGCAGGGTGAGGCGCGGCAGGAGCGAGCCCACGCGCCGGTCGGGCGGCAGATCCTCGGTGCGCTTGATGCCCTGCGCCGTGACATCGAACATCCAGACCAGCACCACGGCGGGCGGGAAGGCCAGCACGGTGCCGATCACGACCATGCGCAGCCACGCGTCGCCCACGCCGAACGCCTGGAAGATGGTCGGGATGACCCCCCACACGGCCAGCGCGGCCGCGCCGTACCAGAGCGAGAACCGCACCACGTGGCGGCGGCGCATCTCCGCGATGAAGCGGCTCAGCCTGGAGGAAGTTTCGTGGAGCGTCGTCATGTCACAACCATGGACACCCGCTCGTGCCCCCGTGTTATCCCTGCGGCAGCGACCTCCGGCCGCGGCCGTCCCTCAGAGCAGGGCTCCGCCGTCCAGGCCCGGCCAGCTCGCCGACCGGCGCCTGAGCACAGCCCGGAGCCGCAACAGGAACCGGGGTGGATCCACGGGCTTGACGACGAAGTCGTCGGCGCCCGCCTCGAAGAGCTGCATCTCCACCGTCGGGTCGTCGGAGCCTGTCGCCACCACGACCGGAAGCGTGGCCGTCGCGACCCGCGATCGGATGCGCTTCAGCACCTCCAGGCCGTGCATCTCCTTCATGAACAGATCGAGCGTCACGATGTCGTAGCCGTCCGCACCCGCCAGCATCTCGAGCGCCTCCGGTCCGTCGGCGGCGGCGTCGACGCGGAAGCCCTGCTCGCCGAGCACGCTGCGCAGCAGGAGCCGCATCTCCGGGTCGTCGTCGACCACGAGAACGTGGGGCCCCCCTTTCGCCTCGGGACTGAGCGGCGGGAGCTCGTGTCGGAGCTCGCCCTCCTCGGGATACGTGCGGCGCACGGCGGCGGCCAGCTGGGCGGGCGGCGCGACCTGGAACTCGACGTTGCGCCCGGATACCTGCGCGATGTGGCGCTCCGCCTCCATGCTCACCGGATCGGCCGTGGCGACCACCACGGACCGGTCGGTGTATTGAAGGGCGATCACCCGAAGGTCCCGGGCCACCCGTCCAGGAACGAGTCTATGCGCATGCGGGTCGGCCGACGCGAGGTCGGCGACGTCCAGCCGGTAGTGGCGCGCCACGCGGGACGCGAGCTCCTCGGCCGTCACGCCCGTCGCCAGGGCGACGAGCTCCCACGTGGCCGCCACGTCCGCGTCCGACGCGACCTCGAGGTCGTCCGCTCCCGGCAGACCGGCCGACCGCGCGACGGAAACCAGCCAGTGTCGGATGACGGGCTCGCTCTGCACCTGAGGTCCTCGCGATCCGGGGTGGGGGGAGGCGGCGCGCTCGGCGGCGCCGGACCAACCACACCTCAAAGTGACGCTGGCGGAGCCGCGCCGCCAGCCCGATACTCCGCGCGATGAAGATCCGATACCTCGACGGCCCGCGCCTCCGCCGCTCCCTGGTTGCGGCGTGTGAGCACGCTCAGCGTCAGCGGGGAGAGCTCAACCGTATCAACGTCTTCCCGGTTCCGGACGGCGACACGGGCACGAACCTCGCCCTCACGGTGCGCGCGATCGCGGACCGGCTGCGCGTGAATCGCGACCGCGGGGTGTCGAGGGTGGCCCACGAGGCGGCGCGGGCAGCCGTCCTGGGGGCGCGTGGAAACTGCGGCATGATGCTCTCGCACTTCCTGATCGGCTTCGCGGAGCGCGTGGACGACCGCGCCCGCATCACGACGCGCGAGTTCGGGGAGGCCTTGTCGGCCGGGGTGCGCAACCTGACGGAGGCCATGGATCAGCCCGTGGAGGGCACGATCCTCACCGTCATGCGCGACACCGCCGCGGCCGCGGGGGAGGCTCCCACGCCGGACTTCGTCCCCTTCATGCAGCACGTCGTGGAGCGAGCCCGCGCTTCGTTGGCGCGCACGCCCGAGCTGCTTCCCGTGCTGCGGCGTGCGGGCGTGGTGGATGCAGGCGCCAAGGGCTTCGTCAGCCTGCTGGAGGGTGTGCTGTTGCTGATACGCGGCGACCCGATCGGCGGCGACCCGATCGCTGGAGGCGCGAGCGGCAACGGCGGTGGGGGCAACGACGCGGTGCCGGACGGGGGATTCGAGGAGCCGGCGGCCGCGTGCGTGGACCTGGCGGCGTCCGGGGAGCGGTATCGGTACTGCACCGAGGCGCTCGTGCGCGGCGCCGGGCTGCCCGAGCGGGCCGCGGTGCAGGAGCACCTGCACGCCCATGGCGACTCCGTCATCGTGATCCGCACGGAGGACGTGCTGAAGGTGCACGTGCACACGGACGATCCGGGGAAGGTCTTCGCGTGGCTGCGCGGACAGGGCGCGCTGGTGGCCCACAAGGCGGAGGACATGCAGGCACAGCACGAGGCGGCCGAGCGGGCGGCGGACCGGCACGCGCGCCTGGTGCGCCGGCCGGTGAGCGTCGTGACGGACAGCGCTGCGGACCTCCCCGAGGAGGTGATCCGGGCCCACGGAATCCAGGTGACGCCCCTCCTGCTCGTGGACGGGGAGCGGACCTACAGGGACGGCGTGGACATCACCGCCGCGGAGTTCCACGCGCGCCTCGCCGGGGACGAAGCGCTTCCCAGCACGAGCCAGCCGGCTCCCGCAGACTTCCTGGAGACGTTCGAGAGGGCGGCCGAGGAGGGCGAGGAGATCGTCGGCGTCGTCATCGGCTCCGCACTGTCAGGCACGTTGCGCTCGGCCGAAGCGGCCGCTGCGCGCTTCCAGGGAGCGCCGGTGCACCTGGTGGACTCGGCGGGCGCCTCGCTGCTCCAGGGCCTGTTGGTGCTCGAGGCATGTGAGCTCGCCGAGCTCGGGCGACCTCCGCGGGAGATCGTCGAGCGGCTCCGGCGCATGCGGGCTCGCTCCGGGCTCCTCTTCACGCTCGACAACTTCGATCGGCTGGTCGCTTCGGGACGGGTGGGGAGGGGGCGGGCGCTCATCGGATCGGTCCTGGGCGTGAAGCCGGTGCTGCGCCTCGACGAGGACGGGACGGTCGTCCCGGTCGCGAACGCCTTCGGTCACGAGCGTGCGCTGTCCGTGCTCCTCGACGAGCTCGCCCGCAGGGCGCCTCCGGGCGGCGCGACCGTCCGTTTCGGCGTCGTCCACGTGGGCGACGCGGCGCTCGCGGAGCCCCTCTCGGACGCGCTCCGTCGGCGCTGGGGCTCCGACGTCGAGATCCTCACCGCGCCGGTGACGCCCGTGATCGCCACGCACGTCGGCATGGGCACCCTCGGAGTCGCCTGGGTCGTGGAGGACGAGCGCGACTGACGCGTCCCCGGGGGACGCACACGTTGCGCGGGACGGGGCCGGGTTGGCGCCAGGGGGCCCCGCGACGTCCGTGGTCGCCGCTCAGGACTCCGCGAGCTTCTGCCGCCCTCGCACGAGCACGTCGTACGCGGCGCGCTGTGCAGGCGTCGGCTCCGGCGGCAGGCCCACCAGCAGGGCGCGCGCGCTCTTGTCGTCGGGGAGGTGCAGGATGAGTCGGTCCGGCGGCGCGGGCGTCTCGTAGGGGTGTGCCCGCCCGGAGCCGTCCACCGCGACCGTGCGTCCCGGGGCCAGCGCCGACGCGAGGCGGCGGCCGTACTCGGTCCACGCGGCGATCGGCTCGACGCCGCCGGACGCGATGTCCGGGATGAGGGAGTCGCGGTAGTAGGAGACCGCGTCCTCGTAGCCTTCTGGGTTCGCGGCCTTCAGCTCCCGGAGGCGCTCGCGGTAGAACTCGCGCGGATCCCGGGCTCCGGCCCGCTCGAGCGCTCCCTCGAGTGCGCGATCCGCTCGCTTGTTGGCGTCGTCTTCCATGGTGGATAGGATGGCCGGGCAGGTGGGAAGGCGTCAACGTGATCGGCGCCGCGAAGGATCGATCGGTTGATCCCGACAGGCTCCGGCCGTACGTTCCGGACATGAGTCCCCCCACGTTCGGAGCCACCGGGTTCGCCGCCGAGCCGACCGAGTACCTGGATCTCTCCTGGGAGATGTTCGGTGAGCTGTGCAGGGCCCTGGCCCTCAAGGTCGCACGGGAGTACAGGCCCGAGGTCGTGGTGGGGATCGCCCGCGCCGGCGTGATCCCGGGAGCCGTGATCGCGTCGATCCTGCGCGTGGACTTCTACTCGCTCCGCATCTCGCGGAAGGAAGGGGCCCAACAGGTGCGGGAGCGCCCCGAGATCCTCTCCGCGGCCCCGACCCAGGTATCCGGAAAGCGCGTGCTGATCGTGGACGAGATCGCCACGTCGGGCGACACGCTGAGGCTGGCCCTGGCGGCGGTCCGGGACGTGCGACCGGCCGAGGTCCGCTCGGCCACGAACTTCGCACGCAGCCGGGGCTACAAGCCCGACTACTTCGCCCTGGAGACCGACGCCACCGTCATCTACCCCTGGGACCGGAAGGTCTACGAGGACGACGTGCTGGTGGTGAATCCGCGCTACCAGGACGTGATCGAGGGCTAGGCGCTCACTCCCCCTGTGCCATCGAGTCCAGGAACTCCTGGTTCGTCTTCGTGCGCCCCATGCGCTGGAGCAGGAACTCGATCGACTCCGCCTCGGGCATGTCCGCCAGGAAGTTGCGCAGCAGGTACACCCGGTTGAGCTCGACATCGCTCAGGAGCAGCTCCTCCTTGCGGGTGCTGGAGCGGTTGAGGTCGATGGCGGGGAAGATCCTCCGGTCCGCGATGGCCCGGGACAGCACGAGCTCCATGTTCCCCGTTCCCTTGAACTCCTCGAAGATCACCTCGTCCATGCGGCTTCCGGTCTCGATGAGCGCGGTGGCGATGATCGTGAGCGAGCCCCCTCCCTCGATGTTGCGCGCGGCGCCGAAAAACCGCTTGGGCTTGTGCAGGGCGTTGGCGTCCACGCCGCCCGACAGGATCTTGCCGGAGTGGGGCACGGTCACGTTGTAGGCGCGCGCCAGCCGCGTGATCGAGTCGAGCAGGATGACGACATGGCGCCCGTGCTCCACGAGACGCTTGGCCTTCTCCATCACGATCTCGGCCACCTGGGTGTGGCGGTCGGCCGGCTCGTCGAACGTCGAGGAGATCACCTCGGCGTCGACGTGCTCCTCCATGTCGGTGACCTCCTCCGGTCGCTCGTCGATGAGGAGCACGATCAGGTAGACCTCCGGATGGTTGGTCGAGATCGAGTTCGCCATCTGCTGCAGGATCGTCGTCTTGCCCGCCTTGGGGGGCGAGACGATCAGCCCGCGCTGTCCCTTGCCGATGGGAGAGACGAGGTCGACGACCCTCATCGAGACGCCGCCGCTCTCGGTCTCCAGCCTGAGCCGCTCCTCGGGGTAGCGGGGGCGCAGGTTGTCGAACGCGGGCCGATGCTGGGTCTGCTCCGGATCGACCAGGTTGATCGTCTCGACCTTCAGGAGCGCGAGGTAGCGCTCACCGTCCTTCGGCGGCCGTACCTGTCCCAGGATCGTGTCTCCGGTCCGGAGATCGAAGCGTTTGATCTGCGAGGGGCTCACGTAGATGTCGTCCGGTCCGTACAGGTAGTTCCAGTCCTGGGACCGCAGGAACCCGTAGCCTTCCGGCAGGATCTCGAGGACTCCTTCGCCCCGCAGGACGACCTCGCCCTCGAGCAGAGCCTGTTCGATGCGGAAGATCAGATCTTGCTTGCGGAGGCCGCTGAAGTTGGAGATGTTCAGCTCCTCCGCCAGATCGTGAAGCTCCCCGATGCTCTTGCGCTTCAGTTCTGCGATGTCCACGGAAGACTCCGTCGAGTGGTACCGGTGCGGCCCGGGAGGACCACGTGGCGGGAAGAGACGTGCGTGGGCGCGGGGCCGTTGGTTGCAGACGATGGGTCCGGACCCGGGACGTGCGTGGGAGGTGGGCGGACCGCGAAGTTCCTGCAGGAGCTACAGATGGGGACGAGGCCAACGTAATGGCGGCTCGAGAGCCGGTCAAGCCTGATCCGGGGGGATGGCTGCCCCTCCTGGAAACGTACGCGATCCAGGTGCTGCCGTACGACACCGTGCTGCACGCTACGCTGCGCCCCGACCTCGACCCCGGCTCTCCCGAGGTGCGCCGCGCCCTGGATGCGTGGGATGGCTCCGCTTACCTCCACCACGAGAACGGCCTCACCGAGATCGTGCTCGTGTACCCACGGGGATCGCCCCCGGCGACCCGCCTCTGGCTGCACGGGGCCCTTCTGGCGGCTACGTTGCTCACCACGCTCGCGGCCGGGGCGATGCTCTCCGGTCTGGATCCGTTCGGCACCCGGCTCTTCCCGGTCGGCGGAGCCCTCGCCCGGCTCTTCCCGATCGGCAGCGTCTTCGTGCCGTATCCCTCGACCCTGAGGGTCGCCGCGCTCGCGGCGGGCGCGTCGTTCGCGCTGCCGTTCATGGGCGTGCTGCTGGCTCACGAGATGGGCCACTTCACCGCCGCGCGGGCCCACCGCATCCGCGTGTCGCTGCCGTTCTTCATCCCGTTCCCTCCGTATCTGTCGATCATCGGCACCCTGGGAGCCTTCATCCGGCTGCACGCTCCCGCGGTGCGGCGCGCGGCGCTCTTCGACGTCGGCGCGGCGGGACCGTTCACGAGCTTCGTCCTCTCGATCCCGCTGTTCGCGTTCGGCCTCGCACACTCGATGGCGATTCCGGCGCACGCGGACCTGGCGACGCCCTTCGTCGTCCAGTTCCTCGGTCAGCCCATCTGGCTGGGCAACGGGCTGCTGCTGGGGGCTCTGGCCCACCTCTTCACCCCGGGCCTCAAGGCGGGAGAAGGCATCCTGCTCGATCCGGTCGCGTTCGCAGGCTGGCTCGGGCTCTTCGTCACGGCGCTCAACCTCCTCCCGCTGGGCCAGCTCGACGGCGGCCACGTCCTGTACGCGTTCGCCAAGGAGCGGCAATCGCGCGTGGCCGTCCTGTTCCTGGTGGCCCTCGTGCCACTGGGCCTCCTGTGGTGGGGGTGGTGGGTGTGGGGCGTGCTCATCGCGGTGCTCCACCGCGGTCGCCTCGGCCACCCGACGGTGCCACAGGAGAAGCCGGGCATCGGCCCGACCCGCACCGCGCTGGCGTGGCTGATGGTTGCGGTGTTTTTGCTCACCTTCGTCCCGGTTCCGATCCGGCTGTAGTGCGAAAAATTCGGTCGGCCGATCTCCGGGACCCGTTCGGCCACTAGCCGTTCCGGTGCTCTCCCAAAACGAAAAACTTGACATTGCCGGTGTGTCTGTAAACATTCGTTTACGATTTTCCGCATGATTGGGTATCGGCTCGGAGGACGGGTTGGCACGCCACAACCGCGAAGGACACGGGGCCGACCAGCGCGGCTTCGAGTACGGCGTCAACTTCCAGCCTGACTGGCTGCGCCAGGTCAAGGTGACCCGGCGGCTCGAGAGCGGCCGGCAGTCCACCAAGACCCTGTTCCGCAACCCGCGGAGCGGGCCCCAGGCCGAGCCCGGCGACCGGGTTCGGACCCGCATCACGTCGTCGGACCTCGGGTTGGACTTCGAGCTGGCGCTCAGCGATCCCCGCTCCGCCGTCAAGCGGATCCGCGTGGCGTACACGGTTCCCGCCGATGACGGCGCGCGCGACGAGGAGATCGAGTTCACGCTGGAGAGCGAGTCCCACGCCGACGGTGAGTGAGGTACCGCGCGGCGCCCCTGAGGGGGCCCCGCCGCGCCGGTAGGGGTACGTTTCGCCTTTCGACCCCTCTATCTTGCGAGCATGTCGCGCGTTTCGGTGCTCGGTCCGGTGCAGGCGGTCGGTCACGCCGCGCTGTCTTCCGTTGCCGCCGTCGGCCGGGCGGGCTATCTCGCCGCGAGCTCCGTGCGCGCGCTCCGGAACGGAAGGGTATGGGCACCGCATCTGGTCCGGCAGATGGAGAACATCGGGGTGGCCTCGGTCCCGATCGGGCTGTTCATCGCGATGTTCACGGGCATCGTGCTCGCGCTCCAGGCGTCCTACACGTTCACCGGCGCCATCCCGCTGTACTTCGTGGGCACGCTCGTCGCCAAGACGATGATCCTCGAGCTGGGCCCGGTGCTCACCGGTCTGGCCCTGTCCGGGCGCGTGGGCGCGAACATCGCCGCCGAGCTCGGTACCATGCGCGTCACCGAGCAGATCGACGCCCTGGAGACGCTGGGCTACGACCCGGACGCCTACCTGGTAGTGCCACGGGTGCTCGCCGGGGTGCTCATGTTCCCGATCGTGGTCGTTCTCGCGGACGCCATGGGGATCCTGGCGGGCTGGGCCACGTCGCTGTGGCTGCTCGACATGTCGAGCGCGACGTTCATGAAGGGTGCCCGCCTCTTCTTCCAGCCGTGGGACCTGGAGTTCTCGCTCATCAAGGCGGCGAGCTTCGGGCTGACGGTGACCGCGGTGGGCTGTTTCTTCGGCTTCGGCACGGAGGGAGGCGCGGAGGGCGTAGGCCGCGCGGCCACGAGGGCGGTGGTGCGCAGCAGCATGATCATCCTGGTCCTGGACGCCTTCTGGGCGGCGACGCTCTTGTGAGCATCGTGCTGGAGGACCTGCACAAGGCGTTCGGCGCCAACCGCGTGCTGGAGGGCTTCTCGCTGGAGATCCGCGAAGGGGAGACGCTGTCGCTCATCGGGCGATCCGGAGTGGGCAAGTCGGTCGTGCTGAAGCATATCGTCCGGCTGCTGGAGCCGGACCGCGGCGAGGTGCGGGTCGACGGCGCGGATGTGAGCAGCCTATCCCGGGAGAGGCTCTACGAGCTGCGGCGGAACGTCGGGTACGTGTTCCAGTTCGCCGCGCTCTTCGACTCCATGACCGTGGAGGAGAACGTGGGTATGGGGCTGCGCCGAATCACCGGCATGGGCGCGGGCGAGATCCGCGACCGGGTGGAGGAATGCCTGCGCCTGGTGGGACTCGGGGGCTTCGGGTCGCGGCGGCCCGCGGAGCTCTCCGGCGGCCAGAGGAAGCGGGCCGGCCTGGCGCGCGCGATCGCGACGCGGCCGAAGTACCTCCTGTACGACGAGCCGACGACGGGGTTGGACCCGGTGACGAGCGCGGTCATCGACGAGCTCATCGAGCGCATGGCGAAGGAGCTCGGCGTCACCGGGGTCGTGGTCACCCACAACATGGACGGTGCCTACCGGGTATCGGACCGGATCGCCATGCTCCATGAGGGAAAGGTCCGCTTCGTGGGGACCCCGGAGGAGATCCGGGCCACGGCTGATCCGGTGGTGGCGGGATTCATCGAAGGGAGGCCCGAGTTGCTGGAGGCGGCGCAATGACACGAGGACGTGAGCTTCTGGTAGGCAGCGTCATCATCGTCGGGCTCGCCGTGGCGGTTTTCGGAACGCTCTGGCTCAAGGGCGTGAACTGGGGCCGTCCGTCCGTCGAGGTCCAGGCGCTGCTCAGCGACGTGGCCGAGCTTCAGGTCGGCAACCCCGTGACGTACCGCGGGGTGAAGGTCGGCAAGGTGTCGGACATCGAGGTCGAGCCGGACGGCCGTGCGGTGCGCGTGAGCATGCTGCTGAGCCGCAAGGTCGTCCTTCCGAAGGACGCGGTCGCCGTGGTCGCGCCCGAGTCCATGTTCGGGAGTTGGGAGGTGGAGATCGCAAGCCGGCGGCGCTATCCCCGCTTCACGTTCTTCAAGGTCACTCCGGCCGAGAGACAGAGGAACGTCCCCGTGCTGGGGGGCTACACGATGCCGGAGCTGTCCCGGCTCACGGCGTCGGCGGAGGAGATCTCGAACAACCTGGCCGACCTCACCTCGCGGTTCGACGTCGCGTTCAGCGATCAGACCGCGCGCGAGCTGGCGCAGGCCATCGAGAACATGCAGGTAGTGAGCCGTGAGATCCGCGAGCTCGTCGTCCAGGAGTCGGCCCTGGCGAACCACGTGATGTCGAAGGCGGACACCGCCCTCGGCGAGATCCAGGCGGCCTCGCGGGTAGCGCGCCGCTCCTTCGACCGCGTGGACACGCTGTTGTCGGACGCCCAGATCGACAGCATCATCACGAACGTACGCCTGGCCAGCGGGCGAATCGCGGAGCTGTCGAAGACGCTCGAGACCTCGAGCGGTGACCTGCCCGAGACGATGGCCCGCGCGGACTCCGCGTTCGCGCGGCTCAACCGCATCACGGCGGACATCCAGGCAGGCCGTGGCTCGCTGGGCCGTCTGGTCACCGACAGCACCCTCGCGGTTCGCACCGAGGAGGCGGTGACGCAGCTCAACCTCCTGCTGAAGGACGTGCGGGAGCATCCGCAGCGCTACATCCGCCTCTCGGTCTTCTAGTCGGTCTTCCAGGAAGGAGGAGCATGGGGAGCAGGGGACGGCCGCGGGTCGAGCGCAGCGCCGGAGGGGTCGTGGTACGTGACATCGAAGGCACGCCTCACGTTCTCGTCATCCGCGATCCGTACAAGAACTGGGGGCTGCCCAAGGGCCACCTGGAGGACGGGGAGAGCACCGGGGAGGCCGCTCTGCGCGAGGTCGCGGAGGAGACGGGGCTGGAGGACCTCGCGCTCGGCGAGGAGCTCGCCACGATCGAATGGTACTTCCGCGCGCAGGGCCGGCTGGTGCACAAGTTCTGCGCCTTCTACCTGATGAGCTCCCTGGCCGGGGAGCCTGTGCCCGAGACGGCGGAGGGGATCACCGAGTGCGCCTGGGTGCCGATGGCCGACGTGGAGGAGCGCATCACGTACGACAACGCACGGGACGTGGTGAGCGCGGCCAGGCGGTTCGTGGAAGAATCCGAGGGGTTGCCATGACCGACGACATCCGGGACATCACGATCATCGGGGGAGGTCCCACGGGGCTCTTCGCGGCGTTCTACGCCGGGATGCGGGGATGCAGCGCCCGCATCGTCGATTCTCTTCCCGAGCTCGGGGGGCAGCTCACCGCGCTCTATCCCGAGAAGGACATCTTCGACGTGGGGGGCTTTCCGAGGATCCTGTCCAAGGACCTCGCGCGAAACCTGGCGGAGCAGGGCCTGCAGTTCGGGGCGGAGGTGGTGCTGGACGAGGAAGTGCGTGACGTGCGCCGGGAGGACGGGCGCTTCGTGCTCTCGGGCCGGTCGGGCACCTACCTCAGCCGCACCGTCCTCGTGGCCGGAGGCAAGGGCGCCTTCGCGCCGATGGCCCTCGAGGTGCCCGGCTACGAGACGTTCCTGCACAAGGGCCTCGAGTACGCGGTGAAGGATCCCGCGTCGTACCGCGACAAGAGGGTGGTCGTCGTGGGCGGTGGGGACTCGGCCCTGGACTGGGTGCTCATCCTCAAGGGGATCGCGGCCTCCGTGTCGCTCGTGCATCGGCGGGACGGATGGCGCGCCCACGAGGCGTCGGTCCGGCGTCTGAACGACGCGGTGGCCGCTGGCGAGGTGAGCCTGCTCACGTTCCACGAGGTGCGCGAGGTCCGCGGCGCGCACGGCCTCGAGGAGGTCGTCGTCTTCGACAACCGCACCGACGCGGAGGTCGTCCTCGGGGCCGACCTGCTCCTGACCTGCCTGGGGTTCAAGCCGGACCTCGGGCCCATCCAGGACTGGGGTCTCGAGATCGAGGACGGGCGCATCGTGGTGAACCAGCTCATGGAGACCACGGTGCCCGGGATCTATGCCGCGGGGGACGTCGTGGGCTACGAGGGGAAACTCGATCTGATCGCCACGGGTTTTGCAGAGGCCTGCATCGCCGTGAACAACGCGGTGCACTTCGTGGATCCATCGGCCCGGGTGAACCCGGGCCACTCCTCGAACATGAAGATCTTCAAGGGAAAGTGACGATCATGACCGAGCAGGGCGCACGAGAGCACGAGACCGTGGTCATCGTCGGGTCGGGTCCCGCTGCCTGGACCGCGGCGATCTACGCGGCCCGGGCCGAGCTGGAGCCCGTCGTCTACGAGGGCGCGGGCAGCCGCACGATGATCCCGGGCGGGCAGCTGATGTTCACGACGGAGGTCGAGAACTACCCGGGCTTCCGCGAGGGCATCAGCGGCCAGGAGCTCATGATGCAGATGCGCGCCCAGGCCGAGCGATTCGGCACGCGCATCGTGACGGACGACATCGCGCAGGTGGATTTCTCGACCCGCCCGCTCGTGCTGCGTCCTGCGGCGGGAGGGACCGTCACGGCGGACGCCGTGATCGTGGCCACGGGGGCGAACGCGAAGTGGCTCGACGTCCCGAACGAGGAGCGCCTGGCCCAGTCGGGCGGTGGAGTGAGCGCCTGCGCGGTCTGCGACGGAGCGCTGCCGCACTTCCGCAACCGGGTCCTGGCGGTGGTCGGAGGAGGCGACTCCGCCCTGGAGGACGCCCTTTATCTGACGAAGTTCGCCAGCGAGGTCGTGCTGATCCATCGGCGTGACGAGTTGCGCGCCTCGAAGATCATGCAGGAGCGGGCGTTCGGCAGCGGGAAGATCCGGGTCGAGTGGAACAAGGTCGTGACCGAGGTCCTGGGCGGCGACGTGATCGAGGGGCTGCGCCTGCGCGACACCGTGACGGGCGAGGAGAGCGATCTCGAGGTGAGCGGACTGTTCGTCGCGATCGGCCATCGGCCGAACACGGAGTTCCTCGGGGGGCAGCTCGAGCTCAAGGAGAACGGCTACGTGGCCATGCCGGTGGCGTGGCGTACGATGACCTCCGTGCCAGGCGTGTTCGCTGCCGGTGACGTCATGGACGATTACTACAAGCAGGCGATCAGCGCCGCGGGCACCGGGTGCATGGCGGCCCTGGACGCGGAGCGCTGGCTGGCGCACGGCGGTGTCGAGAGCGCGTCCCGCTCCGAGGAGCCGGCGAGGGTCTGAGCCCGACGGCGCGGGCAGGAGGGCCCCCCGGTTCGCGGCGTGGCATCGGCCGGCGGTGATGGGTCAGGTCGACGGACCGACCCATCACCCGGCCGGCTTTACCCCTCCTCACCCTTGGGTAGATTCCTCACGTCACGGCGGCGCAGCGCCGCCGACCCGTGTTCCCTGTCGTGACCCTCCGGGAGACGCGCCGATCATGGCGGACGGATATCGTATCGAGAAGGACTCGCTGGGAGAGATGAGGGTGCCCATGGACGCCCTGTACGGCCCGCAGACGCAGCGGGCCGTGGAGAACTTCCCCATCAGCGGACAGCGTTTCGGGCGGCGCTTCATCGAGGCGCTGGGCATCATCAAGAAGGCGGCTGCGGAGACCAACTCCGAAGCCGGCGACGTGGAGGCCGAGGTGGCCGATGCGATCGTGCGGGCCGCGGCGGAGGTGGTCGAGGGGAAGTGGGACGACGAGTTCGTGCTGGACGTCTACCAGACGGGATCCGGCACGTCCACGAACATGAACGCCAACGAGGTCATCGGTCACCGGGCCACCGAGCTGCTGGGCACGGGCACGCGCGTGCACCCGAACGACCACGTGAACTTCGGTCAGTCGTCTAACGACGTGATCCCCACGGCGATCCACCTTTCCGCCCGCGTGGCGATCGAGCGTGAGCTGATCCCTGCGCTGGAGCATCTGCGGACGGCCCTCGCGGACAAGGCGCAGGCCTTCGACGGCATCGTCAAGTCCGGGCGCACGCACCTGATGGACGCGACGCCGGTGCGCCTGGGGCAGGAGTTCGGCGGATACGCAGCTCAGGTCGGCAAGGCGATCGAGCGCGTGCGCCGCGCCTCTGAGGAGCTGGCCGAGTTGGCGCTGGGCGGCACCGCCACCGGGACGGGCATCAACACCCGTCCCGACTTCGCTGCGAAGACGATCCGGCGCATCTCCGGGGAAACCGGCCTGGAGTTCCGCGAGGCCGACAACCACTTCGAGGCCCAGGGGGCGAAGGACGCCGCCGTGAGCGCGTCCGGTGCGCTCAACGCGGCTGCCACCGGCCTCATCAAGATCGCCGACGACATGCGGTGGCTGGGCAGCGGGCCGACCTCGGGCATCCACGAGGTCAGCCTTCCGGCCGTGCAGCCGGGCTCGTCGATCATGCCCGGCAAGGTGAACCCGGTGATGGCCGAGGCGCTCATCATGGTATGCGCGCGCGTCATGGGGAACCACACGACGATCACGATCGCCGGGAGCCGCGGCAACTTCGAGCTCAACGTGATGATGCCGGTGCTCGCGCAGGCGCTGCTGGAGTCCATCACGCTGCTCGCCAATGCGAGCCGGGCCTTCACCGACCGGTGTGTGGTGGGGATCGGAGCGGACCCGGAGCGCGCGCGTGAGCTTCTGGAGCTCAACCCGTCCATCGCCACCGCGCTCAACCCCTACCTCGGGTACGACAAGGCGGCCGAGGTGGCGAAGCAGGCGGCCAAGGAACACCTGAGCGTGCGTGAGGTCGTGCTCCGGCGAGGGCTGCTCCCGAAGGACAAGATCGACGAGGCGCTGGACGTGCGCGGGATGACGGAGCCGGGGCTCCCGGACTGATCACGCTTCCGCGCCGGCGCACGACGACGCGCTGGGGGCGCCGGCCCGGCGCCCCCAGCGCGTCCGCTCAGATCCCGATGGGTATCGGGTGGAAGTCCGTGCGCGCCGCGCGCAGCATGAAGTGCTTGGTGTACACGCGGATCTCGGCTCCGTGGCCGTACACCTCGATCATGTAGAGGCGCTGGGGCGCCATCGACTGCAGGTATGACATGCCTCCCGGGACCGGCTCCTCGTCGATGTAGACGACGGGCCGGACGATGGTCCCTTCCGCCCAGTAGCACTGCTCCGAGCCCGACCAGTACGGGCAGGAGACTCCGGTGAGGCCGGCGCGTGAGTTCAGGAAGTCGAGGACGTTGCCCTGTGACGACGCGGCCAGCTCCTCCTGGTCGAACGTCTCGACGGATAGGGCGGTGCTCCTGCGCCGCAGCGCGAAGCGTGCGTTCTCGACCTGCAGTCCGCGGAGGAGCTTGGGCCTCGGCGGCAGCGGCAGCGTCACCGCGTCGCGTCCGGGCGTGACGACGCCCTTCCACTCGATGGTCTTGTAACCCATCTGCTCGGCGGTCAGAGTCAGCTTTCCGGGTCGGACCTCCTTGAACGTGAAGCGGCCCCTGACGTTGGCGACCGTCTGCCGCCCCGACGGCGATACGGACACGTAGGCGCCTGCAACCGGCTTGCCTGTCGCTCCGTCGACTACGGTTCCGTGGACGTCGATCCGCTTCACCGGGGGGACCTGGGCGGACAGGCCGCCGGCGAAGCCGGCCGCCAGCACGCCCATGCCCAGGGCCCACCCCATCGCCATCCTGCGTCCTCTGCGCCGTTGTCGCGGCGAGGGCGCCTCCGTTTCCTGCGTTTCTCGTGTCATCTTCCCCTCCCACGGTCCGCCGCCTCCGTGGCGGCTCCGCGGAGGCCAGGGCGCATGGGCCGTGCCACCGGCTGGGAAGGGGCCGGGACCGGGCGCCAGCCGTTGCGGTGCAAGGCTCCGGGAGGCCGGGGCGTGGCTCCCCGAGGCTCCGGGGAACCCGAGGGCTCCGTCCCCGTCCGAGGACGGAGCTTCTCGCGTGCCGTCCGTCGTCAGGGACGGTCGACGCCGGCCGCGCACGCCGCCGCTCCTTTCTTCGGGGCGGCCAGGGCGTGAGGCCTCACCCAGGGTGGGCAAGGCACATCGGGTCCGGCGTCGCACCGCCGCTCCATCCGGCGGTGCGGGCCGGCTGCAGCCTCTACTCGGTCGTGCCGTCGAGTCGGAGCACCTCGGTATGTCGGGCCAGCTCGGCGACCGACTTGCCGCCCGGCGGAATCACCCGGGTGGCGGATCCGTCCAGGTAGAGCGGGTAGACCCACCCCTCGAACTGGACGATCTGGATGAGTTGCCTGCCGGCGCTCGCCGGCGGAGCCACCGGCTCGGTGATCGCCCGCCAGATCCGGTCCACGAGCGCCATGCGCTCCGAGACGGAGTCCGCCCACATCGCGAGCCGCACCCGGCAGCGCTCCTCGACCGTCATCCCCCGCACGACCCTCCGGTGTCCCGGAAAGCTGTGAGAGAGGAGAAACGCCAGCGCTTCTCCCTCGGGAACGGGCTCCACCCGCGGCTCCTGGCCGGACCGGCCCGGCGTCCGGATGCGGCGCTCGTCCCTCAAGTCGATGTATCCGTCAGTCGTGACCCGCATCGCTCGCGCTCCTTCGGATGCCACGGCTCCGACGCCCGCATGGCGTCTCGTGCCCCCTGCGACGCTCAAGTCCCGTGCCGTCCTCGGGCCGGAATCGGGCCGTACGTATGCATATTTTCGGAAGTCGTTGCAGGATAATATCTTGCGTTCGTAGCTCGTGACTGCGCCGCCGCGGGCTCGCCCGGACGAGCGCCGGAAGGAGGCTTCCGAAGCTGGTAATCTTTGCAGGGCGCGGCGCCCTGCCGGCGAGGATCGCGCCACTCCGGGCGGCCCTCCAGACGCGGCCGGCCGCCGGGGTCCGTGGCGGCCGGCGGGAGCGAGTCCTGTTCAGCGGATGGTCACCGTCTGTATATTCCGGCGCGTACCGGGGGGCTCTGCAATTGAGCCAACACTAGCGAAGCCGGGACTGACTCCCGTGCCGGACGCTATGCCCCCCTGCGGGGAAAGCGGCAAGGCGTGGGGGAGCCACCAGATTCTTTTGGCCGGGCTTCAATACATCCCCCCCGCCGCTTTGCCGGAGGTCGGTGGCCCGCTCTTCCTGCCTTCGGGGCCTTCGGTAATGGACCCGGTGTCCCCGCCGGGGGTAGGCGAGGACCCTGGATCGGCAGGCGGCAGACCGAGCGGCCCGACCGGCGAACCTGGCTCACAGAGTGATCCTTCACGGCACGGTCCGGAGCCCGACGAGGCACCGAGCAGAGGAGGGCGCGTGAGCGCAAGCGAAGTGGAGACCGACGGAGTCGCCACGGTGCCGGACCTTAGCAGCGTACCCTACGAGGCGCTCGTCGCGGAGACGATTCGCCGCCTCGGCGACGACCCGGAGCGGGAGGGGTTGCGCAGGACGCCCGACCGCGTGCGGAAGTCGATGGAGTTCCTCACCACCGGCTACCGGATGACGCCCGAGGAGGTGATCGGCGACGGAGTCTTCACCGATCCCCACAGCAACATGGTGATGGTGAAGGACATCGAGCTGTACTCGTTGTGCGAGCATCACCTGCTGCCGTTCTTCGGCAAGGCGCATGTGGCGTACATCCCCGACGGACGGATCCTGGGGCTGTCCAAGACCGCGCGCCTGGTGGACCTCTACGCCCGCAGGCTGCAGGTCCAGGAGCGCCTCACCGAGCAGATCGCACAGGCCGTGTGGGACGCGATCCGGCCCCAGGGCGCGGCCGTGGTCATCGAGGCCTACCACCTGTGCATGATGATGCGGGGCGTCCAGAAGCAGAACTCCAAGACGATCACATCGGCCATGCGCGGCGTGTTCCTCGAGGACCAGCGCACGCGGGAGGAGTTCCTTCGTCTGACCACGATGACCCACGAGCCCCTGTGACCGGTCGGACGACGGTGCCGGACGCGCCAGGCCGGAGTGAGCGGCGGACCATGGCCCCCTGGTGGCGCCATGGGTGATCCCTGCGTCTACACGGTGAGCGTCCAGGCGCACTACGACGCGGCGCATTTCCTGCGCAACTACCATGGGAAGTGCGAGCGGCTGCACGGGCACCGATACGTGGTGGAGGTGGCGGTCCGCACGGCGGATCTGAACGAGGCGGGCATCGCGTTCGACTTCGTGGACCTCAAGCGCGCGCTGCGGGAGCTGGCGGACGGGCTCGACCACTGCAACCTCAACGACCTCCCGCAGTTCGCGGACACCGAGACGAGCGCCGAGAACCAGGCACGCTACTTCTTCGAGCAGCTCGGCCGGCGCCTGCCCGGGAAGATCGCCGAGGGGCTTCTGTACGCACGCGTGTGGGAGACCCCCACCCAGTGGGCGCAGTACGGACCCGCCTCCGCTCCCCTTCCTGCCCCACGCCCCGAGTTCTCCTGAGTGGCTCGGCGCGGGGGTAGGATGAGGCAGGCACACGCATGCACCTTCTGCTCACCGACCGGCTGACCTGCCCGCGCTGCGGGCCCCGCTTCGGCCTCGTCCTGCTGGCGGAGCGGGTGGAGGACCGCCGCATCGTGAACGGCTCGCTCGGTTGCCCCAACTGCCGGGACCGCTTCCTCGTACGGGACGGCTTCGGGGATCTGCGTGCGCCCCCGCGTGGGCCTCTCGGGGCCGGTCGGGTGGGCCCTCCGGGCCCGGTCGGCGAGGAGGAGACCGACCGGCTCGCCGCGCTGATCGGTGTCCCCGAGGGACCGGGTACGCTCGCGCTCGTCGGAGCTCCGGCGCGGCACGCCCGGGGCCTCGCGGAACGCGTCCCCGGGGTGGAGGTGGTGGCGGTGGACCCCGACCTGGCGTCGTGGCCCGAGTCTCCCCGCGTGAGCCGGCTGGTGGCAGCGCCCGGCATGCCGTTCTTCGACCGGACGCTGCGGGGCGCGGCGGTGGACGGGACGCTGGGATCCGGGTGGGTCGAAGAGGTCGCACGCACGGTGTCGCGGCTCGCCCGGGTCGTGGTCGTGGACGCCCGCGACGACGTGCCCGCAGCCCTGGAGCGGGAGGGGCTACGGCTCTTGGCCGCAGAGAACGGAACCGTCGTCGCGGCAAGGGATTGAGCCTCCGTCGACCGTTGCGCCGGTGGGCCGGCGGAGCCTACCTTCCGGCGTCCCGCACAGGCTCCCCGCCTCCTCACTTCCGTCCATGGCGATCTGGAACAAGCTCTTCGGTGCCAAGGATCGACGCAGGATCGACTATTACCAGGAGGGCATCGGACTTCTCTCGACAGGGAAGTTCCACGAGGCTCTCACGTCGTTCCGCCTCGCCCTCAAGGAGTCCCCGGGCGACGTGGTGGTGCTCCAGCAGATCGCGATCTGCTACACGCGCATCGGCATGACCGACGAGGCTGCGAAGACGTACAAGCATGTGCTGCAGAAGGACCCGAGCGCGGTAGGAGCCCACTACGGGATCGCGTTCCTGCTGCTCCGGGCCGGACAGCCGGAGGAAGCGGCGACGCACCTGGAGGCGTTCCTGGCCAACGCTCAGACCTCGTCCGGATCCGAGGACCATATACGCCACGCCCGCAGCACGCTGGCGCAGCTGAGGGGAGAGACCTACGAGGCACCGGGGGAGCCCCCGCCCTATGAGCTGTTCTGACCGCGCAGGGCGCCGGTGAGCGCCCCGAGCCGGGTGTCGCTGCGGTGGACCGGCGACGCGCTCGTGTTCCAGGGCGGACCGGAGGGGGCGCCGCCGATCACGCTCGACAGCGCGGCGGCCGCCGGGCCTTCCCCCACGCAGACGCTGCTCCTCGCCTTGGCGGGGTGCATGGGCGTCGACGTCCGCCTGATCCTCGAGAAGTCCCGCGTTCCCCTCGAGGCGCTGGAGGTGGAGGTGGAAGGCGAGCGCGCGGAGACCGAGCCCAGGCGCTTCGAGGTGATCCGGCTCACGTACCGGATCCGGGGCCCGTCCCCGCCCGACCGTCCCAAGGTCGAGCGCGCGATCCGGCTCTCGCGGGAGAAGTACTGCAGCGTGCTCCACTCGCTCCGCCCGGACATCGAAGTGGACGTCCGGGTGGAGTCCGCGTGACGGCGCGACCTGCCGACCGACTCTCCGGACGGGAGGTCCCTGCGTGGTACCTCGCAACTACGTGGCCAACGACGCCGATCTGCCACGGCGGACGCTGACCCAGCTCTTCCACGACGCCGTCGTCCGCCTCGACGGGGCCGTGGCCCTGCAGCACTTCGTGGCGCCCGGAACCGTGCGGGGCCTCACCTACCGGCGCGTGGGGGAGCTGGTGCGGCGGGTGGCCGGTGGCCTCGCGGCGCACGGCCTGGAGCGCGGGGACCGCGCGGCCCTGCTCTCGGAGAACAGGCCGGAATGGGCGTTGGCGGACTATGGGTGCCTGTGGGTGGGGGTCGTCGACGTCCCGGTGTACGCCACGCTCGCGGCGCCGCAGGTCGCGTACCAGCTGCGGGATTCCGGCGCGCGGCTGGTGTTCGCCTCCACGCCCGCCCAGATGACGAAGGCGCTCGAAGCGGCCACCGCCTGCGGGCAGGGGATCGAGGTCGTGGTGTTCGATGCCCCGGCGGATCTCCCGGACGGGGTGATCTCCTGGAGGACGTTCCTGGACGAGGGAGAGGAGGCGGCCGCCGGTTGGTCCGAGCAGGAATTCCTGGGCCTGGGGCAGCGCGCGGCGCCCGAGGACGTAGCGACGATCCTCTACACCTCGGGCACGACCGGCGACCCCAAGGGCGTCATGCTCACGCACGGGAACATCGCCTCGAACGCGTACGCCGCAGGCATGGTCCTGGACATCGGTCCGACCGACCGCACCGTGAGCTTCCTGCCCTTGTCGCACATCCTCCAGCGCATGGTGGACTATCTCTTCTTCGAGCGGGGATGCACGATCGCCTACGCCCGCGCGGTCGAGACCGTGATCGCCGACATGCAGGTCGTCCGGCCGACGATCGTCGTGTCGGTGCCGCGCCTCTACGAGAAGATCTACAACGGCCTCATGGACGCACGGGGGGTTCGGAAGCCGATCGTGCGATGGGCGAGCGAGGTGGCTCGGCGTGCCGGCCCCAGGGTGCTGGCGGGTGCCAAGCCGCGCGGGCTGGCGGCGATCGAGTACGCCCTCGCGGACCGTCTGGTGTTCGCGAAGGTGCGGGCGGCGACGGGGGGGTGCGTGCGCTTCTTCGTGAGCGGGGGTGCCCCCCTGGCTCCTGCGCTCGGCCGCTTCTTCCGCGCGATCGGCATGACGATCCTGGAGGGGTACGGTCTCACGGAGACCAGCCCCGTGACCAACGTGAACTCCCTGGAGCATCTCCGGATCGGCACGGTCGGACGCCCCGTGCCGGGGACCGAGATCCGCATCGCGGGGGACGGCGAGATCCTCGTGCGCGGGCCCCAGGTGATGAAGGGCTACCACGGGGATCCCGCGGCGACCGCAGAGGTGATCGACGCGGAGGGATGGCTCCACACCGGCGACGTCGGCGAGATCGACGAGGACGGCTTCCTGCGCGTCACCGACCGCAAGAAGGACATCATCGTGACGGCAGGGGGGAAGAACGTCGCGCCGCAGCCGATCGAGAACCGCATCAAGGCCAGCCCCTTCGTGGAGGAGGTGGTGATGGTCGGTGACCGGCGCAGGTTCGTCGCCTTGCTGGTGTTGCCCGCGTTCGCGAAGCTCGAAGCGTGGGCGAGCGAGCGCGGCCTGCCGTTCGAAGACCGCGAGGCGCTCGGGCGTCGTCCGGTGGTGCGCGCGCACCTCGAGGCGGAGGTGCGGGGGCGGTGGGGCCAGCTGGCC
>JBJKSF010000152.1:0-4551 GCA_046704285.1 Longimicrobiales bacterium
GCCCGGAGCGGGGGCGCGGCCGCCGCCGGCCGGGGCAACCCGACCCGGAGCGTACGCGGCTGCGCGCGCTGCAGGCCGAGGTGGAGCGATCCGAGACCGTGATCCACGAGATGGAGACCCGCGCCGCCGAGCTGGAGCGCGCGCTCGCGGACCCCTCGCTGTACGCGTCCGCGGAGGGTATCCGCAGCGCTGCGGTCATGAAGGAGGAGCTGCTGGAGGCGCGCAGGAGCCTCGACGGCGCCCTGGAGCGGTGGACGCGCGCCGGCGAGGCGCTGGCCGAGCGCGATCGGGGCTGAGGCATGGGGAGCGCCCCCTTCAGCGCGCCTCCGATGCGTGCCTATCTTGAGGGCCCTGCTCAGCGACTCCCCGCGGACGAGGAAGGCACGCTCCACCCATGAAGATCGGACTCGTAGGCTTCGCCGGCTCCGGCAAGACCACGGTGTTCAACGCCATGACCGGTCTCGACGTCCCCGTCGGCTTCGGCGGCGAGGTGCGCCTGGGCACGGTCAGGGTGCCCGACGAGCGCATCGACCGGCTGTCGGCGATCTTCTCGCCGAAGAAGACCACCTACGCCGAGATGAGCTTCTGCGACATCCCGGGGGAGCACGGCGCCGAGAAGAAGGGCCTGTCGCGCAAGGGGCTGCAGCAGATCCGCGACCAGCAGGCGCTGTGCCTCGTGCTCCGGGACTTCGCGAACCCCGCGCTGGAGGGAGACGCCGACCCCGCGGCGGACCTCGAGGCGTTCCACACCGAGTGCGTGTTCGCGGACCTGGAGGTCGTGGAGCGCCGTCTGGAGCGGGCGCGCAAGGAGCGGGCGGACCCGACGGAGATCGCGGCGTTCGAGCGTATGCAGGCGACGCTCGAGGAGGAGCGGCCGCTGCGCTCCATCCCCCCCGAGGAGTTGAGCCGGGACCTCCTCCGGGGGTACGGGCTCCTCAGCGACCGCCCGCTCCTCGTCGCGGTGAACCGCGACGAGACCCGGGCGGCCGAGCCGCTTCCCGATCCCTTCCGGGAGCGCCTCGCGGACCTCGGGGCGGCGGGCCTCGCCCTCTCCGCGAGCGTGGAGGCCGAGATCGCCGACCTCGAGCCGGCGGACCAGGCGGCGTTCCTGGAAGACCTCGGGCTGCGGGAGTCCGCGCTCGCTCGCTTCATCCGGACCGCGTACGGGCTCCTGGACCTGATCTCCTTCTTCACGGTCGGCCCGGACGAGGTGCGGGCCTGGACGGTGCGCCGCGGCACCCACGCGCGTGCGGCCGCCGGAGAGATCCACTCGGACCTGGAGCGGGGCTTCATCCGCGCGGAGGTCATCCCCTACGCCACGTTCCTCGAGCACGGCTCCGAGCAGGCCGTCAGGGAGGCGGGTCTCCTGCAGATCGAGGGGAAGGACTACGTGGTCGGGGACGGGGACATCCTGCACGTACGCTTCAACGTGTAGGAGCGGGATGGTCCGAGCGAGGGGGCTCCGAGGACGATTCGCCTGAGGGGCGGGGCTTCCTGCGGGGGTCCGCCTCCGCTGCCAGGCTGCCGCAACGGCAGCTCCGGCGGATCCTCCTCGGAGCCCCCCGACGCGGAGGCGGACCCCGCAGGAGCCCCCACGGCCGGTCGATCCCCTCTCAGTCCGTCTCCAGCCACGCGAACCAGACGGGGTGGTTGCGGCGGTACCACGCCAGCACCCGGCGGATCAGGGCCTTCTTGTCGGGAGGCATGACCTCGTCGTCGATCCGGTCGAGGTGCACGAGCATGCGGTCCCCCGGCAGGTACTCGATGGCCTCCGCGCACAGGGTCTGCAGCTCGTTGCGGATGCGGCCCGAGTCGGAGACCCGCACGGCCCTCGTCTCGTAGGGCTGGCCCGCGTAGAAGCGGTCGAGCAGAGGCGTGAAGCACCGGCGCATCTCCGACGGCGGCTGCATGTCCCGCAGCGTCAGGGTCACGTCGAGCATGCTGCCGCGCGTGGAGGCACGGACCGTCACGCGGTAGGTGGCGTCCCCCACCACCTCCACCCCCGGCAAGCCCGTGTAGGGGTCGGGGAGCATGCAGGAGGCCAGGCTCAGGAGGTGCCACTCCTTGTTCGGGAAGAAGTCGTCGGCGGTGAGCGTGCGCCGGCCGAGCGGCAGGCCGGCGGCGCGCGCCTCGCGGATGCTCGCCCGGTAGTCCTCCGCGGCGGACGCTTCGGGCTCCTGCCCGAGGACGGCGGCGAGCGCCGACCCGAAGCCGGACGCGTCGGGATCGAGCCTCATGACGTGCGGCTCGTGCTCCCAGGAGCCTCGGAAGCGCGAGGAGAAGAGGCACAGGGACGTACGCGTGTCGAGGACGGGGTCGAGCGTCGCCGTCTGCACGCCTTCGGCGGAGGCCGCGTAGCCGTCGAGCAGGAACAGGTGCCGGAGCCCGTCGTCGTCGGTGTACGGTCCGACCCGGAAGCTCGGCGCGTACGTCCCGGACTCGGTGAACGCGGCCGTGCCGGTCGCGGGAACCGTCCATCCGTCCTCGACGACGTGCGCCCCCAGCTCCCTCCAGGTCCTCCACAGCGCGCCGATGCGGGCCTCCCGCGAGGGCCCGCCGAGCGTCCACACGTGGACGCGCTCCGGTGCGATGTCCGGCCAGGTGGTGCGGATCGCGCCCATGACGCGATCCCGCGGCGTCAGGTAGTCGAGCAGGAGCGAGCGCTCGGCCGCCTCGTCCACGACCACGCGCGGCAGCACCAGCATGCCGACGTATCCCTCGTAGGGCCGCGCCACCCTGAGCGGCTGGTCGAATACGTGCACCACGGTCATCGGCCCGGTCGGGCTCCCCTTCGCGAAGCGGGACGTGTTCTCCAGCGTGTCGATGGCCGCGCCCCAGAGCGTGATCCCCTCGCTCTGGATCTCCCGCCAGAACCGCTGCCAGCCGTATCCATCGCGGTTGAGCAGGTCGTGCACGCAGCGGTCCACGAAGCGGGCGACCTGCGGACGGGCGTAGACGCGCCCGAAGCCGAGCTGGGGGTTGGCACCCATCTCCGGGGTCTCGCCCGCCTTGGGCATCAGGCCCTCGCCCAGGCTCACCATGAGCGCATGGTTCTCGGGAAGGCTGCGCGTCAGGTACCACAGGGCCTCCGACAGCACGTACGCCGAGGCCGCGTCCGCGTCCTTCTTCACGCGGTTGACGACCGCCTTGTCGGCCCCGTCGGCCTCCCCGTATCGCCCGAACAGGCGCGTCCCCACGGCCGTCAGGGCCGCCGCGGTGATGAACGCCCGCTCCAGCGCCTCGCCGACGAACGGCTCGGGCCGTGGCCCGTCACCGACCCGATGCTCCTCCACGTCCTCGAGCCAGACGTGGAAGCGTCCGAGGACCCCGCGCGCGTCGAAGGCCCACTGCGCGATGCGGTTGCGACGGCTCATGTCCATGAGGGGCTCCGGGCAGGTGGATGGCGCCCAACCTCGCCCATGCCGACTCCTTCTTCAAGGCGCGGGCGACGGCGCGCGGGCAGGGCACGGTGGACCGGACCGCATCGTTTCCTCGACAACGCCCGGGACCGCACGCAGGTTGCACGTGTCCTGGCGGGGCCGGGACGCGCATCCACCCTGGCAAGGGAGACCGAGATGAAGCTCTCCGTGAAAGGCCTCGCGCTGGCCTCGGGCATCGGGTGGGGAGGCTCCATCCTCTTCGTCGGCATCCTCAACCTGATCTGGCCCCCGTACGGATCGGCGTTCCTCGACCTCGCTCGCTCCATCTACCCGGGCTACGCGGCCACCCCCGGGTTCGGAGGCGTGGTCGTGGGGACCCTCTACGGGCTCCTCGACGGAACGGTCGGAGGCGCCATCGTCGCGTGGCTCTACAACGCCTTGGGCGGATCGGGCGAGGCCGCTCCGTCCCGAGCTTCCGGGGCACCGTCCGGCTCGGGGACCGTGTGAGCGGCGGGAGGCGGGCGCTCCGCCGGCGCCCGCCTCCCCTTCCCACCACCGATCGACGGGGACGCGTCCGGCCTTTACACGTCCTCCGGCCCTCCCTACGTTGCGCCCACCTCGCCGCCGGCTCGCCCTCCGCGCGCCGTGCCGGACGGGGCCGGATCGGGGCTCGGCCCGGCGAGCCGCTCCATTCCCGGGCGGCCGGTGCCCACCACCGACAGGGAGGTGCCTCTGCTCGGCAAGCTGTTCCTACGGAAGCCGATCCCCAAGAGGGTTGAAGACGCGCTCGACACGGACCTCAAGCGCACGCTCGGCAAGTGGCAGCTGACGGCGCTCGGGGTCGGCGCCATCATCGGGGCCGGCATCTTCTCGGCCGCGGGCACCGCGATCGCGGGAGGCGCCGACCACGTGGGCGCCGGTCCCGCCCTCGTGCTCTCCTACATCGGCGTCGCGATCGCGTGCGGGTTCGCCGCCCTGTGCTATGCCGAGTTCGCGGCCATGATCCCCGAGTCGGGGAGCGCCTACACCTACGCGTACTCGACCCTGGGCGAGATCGTGGCGTGGATCATCGGCTGGGACCTCATCATCGAGTACGCGGTGGGCAACATCGCCGTGGCGGTGAGCTGGTCGGGCTACCTCCAGGAGCTCCTGCGCGGCTTCGGACTCGCGC
>JBJKSF010000153.1:0-7197 GCA_046704285.1 Longimicrobiales bacterium
GTGAGCAGCGTGGAGCTGAAGATCCCGCCGATCACGACCACCGCGAGGGGGGCGCGGAGCTGGCTCCCCGTCATGATCTGCGTCGCCACCGGGATCGCGCCGAACATGATCGCCGCGGACGTCATGAGGATGGGGCGCAGCCGGCGCGGGCACGCCTCCTGGAGCGCCTCCCGGATCCCCAGCCCCTGGGCCCGGCGCCGGTTGGTGAGGTCGATCAGCAGGATCGAGTTCTTCATCACGATCCCCATCAACAGGATCATGCCGATCATGCCGATCATGCCGAGCCGCGTGCCCGTGAGCAGCATGAGCCCGAACGCGCCCGTCACCGCGAGCGGCAGCGCGAACATGAGCGTGAAGGGGTGCAGGAAGTGCTCGAACTGGATGGCGAGCACGATGTAGATGATCACGATCGACAGCTCGATCGCGAAGAACAGGCTCGCGAACGACTCCTGGAACGCCTGCGACTCGCCCGCGACCGTGACCCTCATCCCCGGGGGCACGACGCGGCGCGCCGTCGCGAGCGCCTCGTTGAGCCCGGTGCCGAGGGCCAGCGAGGGATCGAGGTCGGCGAAGACCGTGGTCGAGCGCTCCTGATCGAGGCGCGGGATCGTGGTCACGCCCGTGCCCTCCGTCACGTCGACCACGTTCGCGAGGCTCACGATCGATCCGTCGGCCGCGCGCGTGGAGAGCTGACCCAGGTCGCCGGGCGTGGCGCGCTGGCCCGGCAGCGCCCGCACCCGCACGTCGTAGCGGTGGCCGTTGCTCTTGAAGTTGGAGATCTTGAGCCCGCCCACCATCGCGCTCACGGTCTGCGACACGTCGAGCGCGCTCACGCCGAGCGCGGCCGCCACGTCGCGGTTCACGGCGACGTCCACCTCGGGCTGCTGCAGCTGGAGGTCGTAGTCCACGTCGACGAGCCCGGGGATGCGCGCGAGCGAGTCCGTCACCGCCTTGCCCGCCCGCGCGAGCTCCAGCAGGTCGCCCCCCTGCAGCACGAGCTGGATCGGCGTGTTGCGCGAGCCCGAGCTCATGCCGCCCGCGCGCTCGACGTACGCCTCGAAGCCCGGGATCGTGTTGAGCCTGCGCCGGTACTCGCCCATGGTCTCGTCCTGGCCCCGCTTCCGCTCCGACGGATCCACGAGCGTGACGACCATCTGGGCGTCGTTCACGCCGGCGGTGCCCCCGAGGCCGATCGTCGAGAACACGCCCGTCACCGCCGAGTCGCCGCGGAGCATCTCCTCCGCCTGACGCAGGTACCGGTCGGTGTAGTCGAGCGAGGAGCCGATCGGCGCCTTCAGGCGCACGCTGAACTGGCTCTCGTCGATGTTCGACATGAACTCCCGCGGGACGAACGCCCCCATCACGAGCGCGGCGGCGAACGCGCCGAGGGCCGTGAAGACGACGACGAGGCGATGGTCGAGGGCCCAGCCCAGGAGCCTGCGGTAGCCCTCGTCGATCGCGTCGAGCGCGGCGTCCAGCGCGCGGTGGACCCGGCCCCGCTTGGTCGAGAGCCGGAGCATGCGCGAGGAGAGCATGGGCGTGAGCGTGAGCGCCACCAACAGCGAGAACATCACGGCGATGGCGACCGTGACCCCGAACTGGATGAGGAAGCGTCCCACGAGGCCCTGCGTGAACGCGACGGGGATGAACACGGCCACGATGGAGAGCGTGGCGGCCAGCGCCGCGAACGCGATCTCGGACGTGCCGACGCTCGCGGCCTCCCGCGCGGGCCGGCCCCGCTCGATGTAGTGGAAGATGTTCTCCAGCACGACGATCGCGTCGTCCACCACGATCCCGACGCACAGCGAGAGCGCCAGGATCGAGACGTTGTTGATCGTGAAGCCGAGCGCGTGCATCATCCCGAACGTCGCGATGAGCGAGGTCGGGATCGTGGCCGCGATGACCAGCGTCGAGCGCCAGCTCCGCAGGAACAGGAACACGACGAGCACGGCCAGCAGGGCGCCCAGGATGAGCTCGTCGCGCGCGCCGTCGATCGAGCTGCGGATGATCGTGGACTGATCCGAGGCCACCGTGACCCGCATCCCCGGCGGCAGCTCGGCCTGGATGCGCGCGAGCTGGCCCTTCACCAGGTCCGCCACCGCCACCGTGTTGGCCCCCGGCCGCGGCGCCACGCCGAGCCCCACGGCGGGCACCCCGTTGAAGCGGGCGAGGCCCCGCCGCGGCTCGAGCCCGTCCTGGGCATAGCCGACGTCGCGCAGGCGCACGGCGCCGCCCTCCCGGTAGGCCACGACCATGTCGTCGAACTGGTCGGGGGTCTCGAGCTGGCCGTGCACGTTGACGCGGAACTCGTTGCCCGGCTCCTCCAGGACGCCCGCGGGCAGCTCCACGTTCTTCGCCTGCACGGCGCGGACGACGTCCGTCACCGTCAGGCCCCGCGAGCGCAGGTTCGCGCGGTCCAGCCAGATGCGCATCTCCCGCGCCCGGTAGCCGGCGAGCTGCACGTCGCCCACGCCCTCCAGCGTCTGCAGGCGCGGCTTCAGCACCTCGTCGGCGAAGACGCTCATCGTCTTCACGTCGAGCCCCGTGAGGGCCACCCACACCACCGGCTGCGCGTTGATGTCGAGCTTCTGGACGAGCGGCTCCTCGGCGTCCGTGGGCAGGTCCGCCTTGGCGAGCGCCACCTTGTCGCGCACATCCTGCGCCGCGATGTCCACGTTCCGCTCGAGCTGGAACTCCACCAGGATCTGCGACACCCCGAGCGCGCTGACCGACGTGATCTGCTTGACCGCCTCGATCGTGTTGAGCTGCTCCTCGATCGGCCGGGTGACGTCCGACTCGACGATCTCCGGGCTCGCGCCCGGCAGGATCGTGGTGATGGTCACGTACGGGAAGTCGACCTGCGGCATCTGGTCGATGCCCATGGCGCGCATGCCGAGCCATCCGAAGAGGAGCATCGACACCACGAGCATGGTGGTGAAGACGGGGCGCTTGATCGCGGTATCGGAGAGGAACATGCCGGCGGCCTTGCTGCGGGCGCGCTTGACGCGCATGCCCGGTGCGACTAGCGTAGATCGGCGTTCCTGAGTGAACGCTCAGTTGCGAGCAAGCTAACCGGGCGGGTCGGTGCGGACAAGGTATGGGCCCGCCGTTCGAGGAGCGGGGCAATGCGACGCAGTGTGGCCGGCGCGGTGGCGCTCGCGGGGGCGCTCGCAGGGTGCGCGCACGGAGCCCGGGAGCAGGCGGCGGAGCCTCCGGTGGTGGAGGTCGCCCCCGTGCGCTCGGAGGACGTGGCGGCGCGCGTGTCGGCGGTCGCGAGCCTCGAGTCGCCCCGCAGCGCCGAGCTGCGCGCCCAGGTGGGCGGCCAGGTGGCGAAGCTGTACGTGGCCGAGGGGGCGAGCGTGAGCGCGGGCAGCCCGATCCTCGCGATCGCGCCCGAGCGCTACCGGCTCGCCCTGCAGAGCGCCGAGGCGCGCCTCGAGCAGGCCCAGGCGCAGTATGCGAACGACTCCCTCACGCTGGCGCGCAGCCGTCCGCTCGTGGCCACGGGGGGGATCGGCCCGCAGGCGTTCGACGACCTGAAGACCCGGACGGCGCTCTCCCGGGCCAGCCTCGACCAGGCGCGCGCCGCGCGGGACCTCGCCCGCCGGGACGTCGAGGACGCCTCGGTGCTCGCGCCGTTCGCGGGCCGGTTCGCGGAGCGCCGGGTCAACGTCGGGGACTACGTGGGGGTGGGCGACCCGCTCGGGACGCTCGCGGACGTCTCCACGCTCGAGCTGACGTTCCGCCTGCCCGAGACCGAAGCGATCGGCGTGCACCAGGGCGACTCCGTGCGCTTCGGGGCGACGGCGGTGCCCGGTCGCGAGTTCGGCGCGGCAGTCTTCTACGTGAGCCCCGTCGTGGACCCCGCGACCCGCACGGTCACCGTGAAGGCGCGCGTGCGGAACCAGGAGGGCGCGCTACGGCCGGGGATGTCGGCCACGGCCGACGTCGCCACGCGCGTGCTGCGCGGAGCGGCCGTGGTGCCCGAAGTGGCCGTGCGGCACGAGGCGGGCGACCAGTACGTGTTCCGCGTGGCGCGCGACACGGTGGCCCGCGTCGCCGTCACGCTCGGGCCCCGCCCCCGCGCCGGCGACATCGTCGTCGCCCAGGGGGTCGCTCCGGGCGACTCGGTCCTCGTCGCCGGGTTCCAGAAGGTCACCACCGGAACGCGGGTGAACCCCCGCGGGGCGTCGGCCTCCCCATCGAGGGACGCGGCGGGAGACTGAGGGGATCGCGCCATTGCGCGGAATCCCCTGCCCCGGCGATACTTGCAGCCTGCCGCTTGACCGTGGCAGGAGCGAGGTCCATGTTGGCCCGCCATGCAGAGCGCTAGACATGAGAGCAACCGGAGAGTCGGTCAGCTTCTTTCCGCATCCGGCGATGCCCTGAAGCGCTACCTGCCGAGACCCACTTCGCTGCCGCTGTGAGCGCCAGGGTTGCGGGCTCCACCTCGGAGACGGGCGTTCCCGAACGGACCGTGCTCGTCACGGGCGGCGCCGGATTCGTGGGGTCCGCAGTGGTGCGTCACCTCGTCGGCAACTCCCGGCATCGCGTGGTCAACGTGGACGTGCTGACCTACGCCGCGAACCTGGACTCGCTCCGCGAGGTGGAGTCGAGCGAGCGATACGTCTTCGAACAGGCGGACATCCGGGACCGCGTCGCGGTGCGGCGCGTGTTCGGGCGCCACACGCCCGATGCAGTGATCCACCTGGCGGCGGAATCGCACGTAGACCGGTCGATCGACGCCCCGGGAACGTTCGTACAAACCAACGTGCTGGGCACGTACGAGCTCCTGGAGGCCGCACGGCGCCATTGGCAGGGGCTGGACGAGCGCGTCCGGAAGTCGTTCCGCTTCATCCACGTGTCCACGGACGAGGTCTTCGGTTCTCTGGGCGAGGAAGGCCGCTTTTCGGCCGACACGCCGTATGACCCCAGTTCCCCATACTCGGCGAGCAAGGCGTCGTCGGACCACCTGGCTCGGGCATGGCACCGGACGTTCGGTCTCCCCACCATCGTGACGAACGGCTCGAACAACTACGGCCCGTACCAGTTCCCGGAGAAGCTCATACCTCTCATGATCCTCAACGCGCTCGAGGGCAAACCACTGCCCGTCTACGGAACCGGCGAGAACAGGCGCGACTGGCTCCATGTGGACGATCACGCGCGGGCCCTGGTCTTGGCGATGGAGAAGGGGCGGCCTGGAGAGACGTACCTCGTGGGCGGCCGGGGAGAGCGCCGGAACCTGGACGTGGTGGAGCAGATCTGCGACCTGGTGGACGAGTTGGCGGGGCCGCGGCCAGGGGGGCCCCGCCGTCACCTCATCCGGTTGGTCGAGGACCGTCCCGGCCACGACCTGCGCTACGCCGTCGACCCCTCCGACACCGAAGCGGCGTTGGGTTGGGCTCCCGCGCACGCGTTCGAGGAAGGTCTGAGGGATACGGTGACCTGGTACCTGGAGAACCGCTGGTGGTGGGAGAGGGTTCGTTCGGGCGCGTATCGAGGCCAGCGGCTGGGGCTGGGAGCGGACGCCCCCTGATGGCGAAAAAGGGGATCGTGCTGGCGGGCGGCTCCTTCGTCGCGACGAACTACTACTGGGACGGCAGACTGGCCAATCGGACGGGAGCGCACCACACCCACATCCCGTTGTTCTTGTCGCGCCCACCCCGCCGACCGACCGCAGCGTTAGCCAGATGAGTCGGGTTATGGTCTCTGAGCCGTATCTGCTCCTTCTGCCGCTGAGGGACTATCAGAGGTTGCCGCAGTGCGACGTGCTTGAGCGCCAGCTCCCGTTGATTCCCGGGTGCCGGGGCGACGCCCCAGGCCCTTCGTCAACGCGAGTCTAAGAAAGAAATAGGGAATGCCTAGCGCGTAGCGTTTGAATCGTCGGACGGGCTGTCCGGACAGACGATAGAGCCATTCGATTTGTCCGCGGATCACCCAAGCCGGCGGACTCTTCAGCCTTCCGGAGGCACAGTCAAAAACGGCGCCTCCATTCAAGAAGACATGCGCGTCCAACTCCCGCCAGTGCTCCCGCAGCCATGCCTCCTGCAGAGGCATACCGAACCCCACTATCAGAATGTCTGGTCTTGCACGGTTGATGTCAGCGATAATCTTCCGGTTCTCTTCGCCCGTCTTCTGGAAATAGCCGTGGGCCGTCCCCACGATTTGGATCCCCGGGAATGCTTCCTCGAGCCGGCCCGCGGCAGTTTGAGCCACGCCCGGCTTCGAACCCAGGAAATAGAGCCGGTATCCCCGCTCGCGGCAGAATTCCCCGACCTGCCATATCCAGCGGTCATACGTGATCTTGGGAGGGACCTCAAGCCCGAGCCACTTGCAGCCCCAGCGGATCCCGTCTCCATCGCAAAACACAAGCTGCGAGGTCTGCAAGAACTCCCGATACCATGGCATCGTGAAGGCGCAATTCGCCGCATGGATGTTCAAGTTCAGGACTAGGGCCTTCTCTCCACGCTCGATCGTGCTCCGAATGAACTCGTGGACACCCTCCACGTCCACGGCGTAGAGCGGCAAACCGGCGAAATTCATGCGTCCGGGTGCCGGGTGCGCAATGCGATCGATTTGGTCCATGCCCTATCCCTTCATTGTTCAAGGCCGTCGCCAAACGACGAAACGGCCTCACGAGCCCGATACAGTCTCTTGGATGATGTGTGCCTCAGGAAACAAAGCACAACAGCTCGGCAGTGCAAGCGCCTCTTGGACTCAGAGTCAGCGAAACCGGTTGGCCACGGCTCTCTTTACACGGTCACGTCTCAGCTCAACACCGTCTCGACGCAAGTGTCGCGGGCAAACGTACCGTCCGAAGCCTCGGTGCTGGCTGGCACGGTCGTGGGTCCGCCGGGTATCTTTGTCGGTTACGAGTGGTTGCGGCTGCGGGAACCGGCGATGGGGTCGTGACGCGGCAATCGGTCACCGGCGAGGGCATCGCCGCCTCCAACACAAGCCGCATGGACGAATTCCACATGTGGGGCTTGGCTGGGCGACCAGGTGCACAGGCGGAACCTATGATGCCGCGCCGCCCTGAACCCCATCTGTGTAACACTCAGCACGGGAGGGCGGTGATGGTCGGACGTCGTGAGTTCCTGGGCTCAGCGATCGGCGGAACGCTCTCGCTGGGGGTGGGGCGATCGCCTTATAGCAGACTTGGAGTCGGAGACAAGACAGGCGGGGTGTGGGATGTAA
>JBJKSF010000154.1:0-4102 GCA_046704285.1 Longimicrobiales bacterium
GGTTGCGGACACCTATTGCGTGGGCCGTGGTTTGGCGTTTATCATCGGCCCGAGTGTCGGCGGCCCGCGCCCGGGCGCGACGGGCCCGGACGGGAAAGATAGCCCACCCTCGCCCGAGAATCCGAGCGGGTTGATTTCGAAGGGTAGTTCTTCGATGGTACAAGGCTTCGCTCGTGCCCCGCGGAGTGACCGCTCGGCGGGGCGACATCCCCTGCAGGAGTTGGCCGACCACGTGAAGCCCGAGCCCGCCATCGCCGGGTACCGCCCGGGTCCGATCACGCGCTGGTTCGCAGGTTGGGGAAGAGCAGCCGAGCTGACCGCGGAGCACGCCGGTGCCATGGGCATCCTCGGCTGGCAGATCATCCTCGCGCTCGTGCGGCTGCGCGTCTCCGTCCGTGAGATCGTGCGCCAGATCTACATCATGGGGATCCAGAGCCTTCCCATCGTCCTGGTCACCGGGTCGCTGGCGGGCATCGTCACGAGCCAGCAGGGCGGATACCAGTTCCAGAGCTCGATCCCGCTCTACGTGCTGGGCAGCGTCGTGGTGGAGACGATCGTGCTCGAGATGGGGCCGGTCCTCACGGGCCTGGTCCTGGTGGGCCGGGTCGGCGCACGCATCACGGCCGAGCTCGGCACGATGATGGTGTCCGAGCAGATCGATGCGTACCACTCGCTCGGGCGCGATCCGGTGGCGCTTCTCGCGGCGCCGCGCGTGATCGCCGGCATCATCGTTCTGCCGCTCCTGGTCGGGTTCGCGGACCTCATCGGCATCGCGGGAGGCATCTTCGCGGCGCACGTCCAGGTGGGGCTCGGGACCGCGTCCTTCCTGTACGGCGCGCGGCTCTTCTGGCACTCCTGGGACCTGTTCTACTCCTTGACCAAGGCCATGGTGTTCGGCCTGGCCATCCCGTTCATCTCCGTCCACATGGGCTTCCACACCCGCGGGGGCGCCGAGGGCGTGGGCCGCACGACGACCCAGGCGGTGATGTTCATGACGCTCACGATCCTGATCCTCGACGCGCTGTTCCCCCCTCTGATGCTGCAGCGATGATCACGTATCAGAGCGTCTACAAGGCCTTCGACGAGCCCGTGCTCTCGGGCGTCGACCTCGAGGTGAGGACGGGTGAGATGTTCGCGCTCTTCGGGCCCTCGGGAACGGGCAAGAGCGTCCTGCTGAAGACCACGATCGCGCTCGTCGTCCCCGATCGGGGAGACGTGCAGCTCGACGGGATCTCCGTGCATCATGGCGGACGCAAGGCCCTGGACGCCGCCCGGCGCAAGGTCGGCTACGTGTTCCAGAACGCGGCGCTGTTCGATTCGCTCAACGTGTTCGAGAACGTGCGCATGGGCCTTCCGGAGGACGAGCTCGCCCGCCTCTCCCGGAGCGAGACCGCAGCCCGCATCTGGAGGGCCCTGGAGCTGGTCAACCTGGAGCCGGTATCGGTGATGCCGAAGATCCCGGCGGAGCTGTCGGGCGGCATGAAGAAGCGCGTGGGCATCGCCCGGGCCATCGTGGGACGCCCGGAGGTGCTGCTGTGGGACGAGCCCACCACGGGGCTGGACCCGATCAACACGGCGGCCGTGGAGCGGCTCATCACGCGCTTGTCGCGGGAGCTGGAAGTCACCTCGCTGCTCGTGACGCACGACGTGGAGGGCGGCCTGGCGATGTGCGACCGCGTCGGCATGCTGGATGGAGGCAAACTGCGCTTCTGCGGCACGCCCATGGAGTTCCGAACGAGCCCCGACCCCGTGGTGCGGGCCTTCGTGGACCGGGCCGCCGCCGAGGCGGCACTCGACATGGCATCGGCGTCCTATGACTGATACACCTGGATCAGCGGGACCGCGGCGCTCCCGCCCGACCGACGAGCAGCTCCTGACCACCGTTCCGCCCACCTCCGGTGGACGGGAAGCGCGGGTCGGAGTGTTCGTGCTCCTCGGCCTCGTCTCGTTCCTCGTCGTGCTCTTCCTCATGACGGACCCCGCCACCCTGCGCGGCCGCTACATGCTCGTGACCACGATGCAGAGCGCCGGAGGCATCCGTCGGGGCGACCCGGTCCAGATGCGCGGCGTGAACGTCGGTCGCATCCATGGGTTCACGATGGAGCCGAACGGCACGGTGGCCATCACCATGGAGCTGAGCGGAGAATGGAAGGTGCCCGAGGGCTCGAGCGCGGTGCTCGCCGGCGACGGGCTCCTCGGGGGCAGGACGATGGAGATCCTCCCCGGCGGCCGACCGGGCTTCGTGCAGCCTTGGGACACCATCCCGGGATCGAGCGGCTCCGGCGGGATCATGGGCTCGCTGGGTCGGGTCGGAGGCAAGACGACCACGCTCATCGACAGCATCCAGGCGATCCTGAACCAGGGAACCGTGAGCTCGGTGCGGGGCAGCGCCACCCAGCTCGATACGCTCCTCACCCAGCTCTCGTCCATGGTACGGGAGCAGCGCTCGGGTCTGAGGCAGCTCACCCGGAGCCTGGCGCACGCCGCGGGCGGGCTGGACAGCGCCGCGGCGGCGGGTCCGGACGCCGCGCTCGTCGTCCGACGCGCCGACTCCGCGGTCGCGGTCCTCACGAAGACGGGCCGCAACCTGGACGACGCCTCGGCGTCCCTGCGCGTCCTGCTCGACCGCATCGATCGCGGTGAGGGCACGCTGGGCAAGCTCTCGAAGGACGACTCGCTCTACGTGAACCTCAACCGTGCGGCGGCCAGCATCGCCGACCTCATGGACGACGTGCGCGCCCACCCGAAGAGGTACATCAACCTCTCGATCTTCTAGCGGCCCGGCTCGGGCGCCGGAGCCCCGATCACCAGCCCGGGGCGATGTTCAGGCCCCACACCCAGTTCCTGCCCGGCCGCTGGAACGGATGCGCGTAGTAGAGCTCCAGCACCATCATGTTCATGATGTTGAAGCGCGCCGCCACGCCGGTCGAGAAGACCGGGATGCGGGCGGTCGACGTCGTGCTCCACTTCCACTCGATGTTCGTCGGGGCGAAGAGCGGGTCCTCCGGGTCCCAGGCCGCGCCGCCGTCCGCGAACAGCACCAAGTCGGTGGGGACGTAGGGGAAGTTGAAGAGGCCGTACTGCGGCACCCCCAGGAGCGGGATGCGCGCCTCGAGGTTGACGACCGCGATGCGCTGCCCGAAGAGCCGATTCAGGACCGGACAGGCGTACCCGTTGGCCGCGCTCGAGCCCGCGGCACACTCGCTCGCGCTGAAGCTGTTGTAGTCGTAGCCCCGCACCAGCGTCCCGTAGCCGAGGAACAGCGGCTGCAGGACGCCGAAGAACGAATTGTCGCTGCTCACGACGGAGTTCCCACTCAGGCCGTAGCGCCCGTAGTGCATGGCGCGCACGGCGATGGTCAGGTCCTTGGACGGGCTGAAGTAGCGCCGCCAGTCGAGGTTGAGCGTCGTATAGCTCACGTTCCCCATGGTCTCGTCCACCTCGAGCCGGTATCGTCCGCCCCGCATCGGCGACGTCATGCCGAAGATCGAGTTGTCGCTCACGAACGCCGCCGAGGCCTGTACCGTGTTGAGGGCCGGGGGAGTGGGGAGGCTCTGCCGCCCGTAGCCGATGATACGCCCGTACGGGTCGAGGTAGTACTTGTCCTGCTGGAGGGCGTAGCCGTAGCGCGTCAGCCCGAGCCCGAACTCGACCCGCTGCGCCTGGTTGAACGGGTACGAGACCTGGCCGTTCACGGTGTTCACGAAGAGGCTGTACTGGTCGAGCGCCATGTAGGGTGCGGTCGTGGCCGAATCGGTGTTCGCGTTCAGCGTGTCCACGCCGTAGCCGTATCCCCCGATGATGTAGGGGATGCGCCCGGCGCCCACCCCCCAGTTCCACCGGTGGGAGGTGTCCATGTAGAACACCTCCCCGCCGATGTCCTGGAACGTCCCCTGGGCGGTCAGCGCCACGCCCAGGTTCCGGTTGCCCAGCATGTCGCTGAAGTAGGCGGACACGCCGCCCGCGACATACGTGCCGAAGGGATCCGTGCCCACCCCGAGCTGGGGCGTCCCGAGGTAGTCGAGCGCCAGGGCGGGCTTGTACGCCTTCGAGTCCTTGATCGGATAGGCTCCCGGCTTCGGCAGCCCGATCTGCCCGTCCG
>JBJKSF010000155.1:0-17890 GCA_046704285.1 Longimicrobiales bacterium
CGAAGTGGAACACGCTGGTGGCGCCGAGCGCGGTGATCGTGGCGCTGCTGTTCTCGGCCGGGGTCGGCCTGTTCTTCGGGATCCTGCCCGCCCAGCGGGCGGCCAAGCTGGATCCCATCGAGGCGCTGCGCTACGAGTAGGAGGCGGACAACGACGATGAGGCCGAGGGCGGGTCTGCCGAGCCAGGCCGCCGGTGATCTCGACACGGGCGAGTCCTTGGTCCCGATCGCCTCCGAGGGAGCGCTCCTCCAGGCCCCGACGGCCGGGGGTCGCGTGAGCCTGCTCATGATCCGGCTCGGAGACTGGGACCGGCGACTCCTCCGCGTGCTCGTGTTGCGTCGCCATCCGGTGCTCGACCGCCTGATGCGGGCCGTCACGCACCTCGCCGATCCGATCCTGGCGATCCCGATCGGCGTCACCCTCGCGCTGGGCCTCCTGCCCGTGCCGCCGGTCGTCGGGCGGGAGGCGCTGATCACGCTCGCGCTGTCGCACGGTCTGGTACAGATCCTCAAGCGTTGGATCTCGCGGCCGCGCCCGCACCTGACGGTCGGACCGGCCGCGCTCATCGAGATGCCGGGCTGCTTCTCGTTCCCTTCCGGACACGCGACGGCGGCCCTGGCCCTCGCGCTTCCCGTCGCCCTCGTGCTGCCACCGGCCGTGGGAGTCGGCGTTCTCGCGCTCGGGCTCCTGGTCGGCGCGTCGCGCATCTACCTCGGCGTGCACTATCCCGGGGACGTCCTGGCGGGGTGGTCCCTCGCCGTGGTCACGCTCCTGATGGTGCACGCTCTCTTCCCGCGGAGATGATGGCCCATGAGAGTCCTGGTCCTCGGAGGTGACGGATTCTGTGGCTGGCCCACGAGCCTCCACCTGTCGGCGAGGGGGCACGACGTGGCGATCGTCGACAACCTCTCTCGCCGTAAGATCGACGTGGAGCTCGAGTGCGAGTCCTTGACGCCGATCCGGCCCATCGGGCAGCGCCTGAAGGCGTGGAAGTCGATCACGGGCCGCGACATCCCGTTCCTCGACTTCAACATCGCCCGGAACTACGCGCGCCTCCTGGACCTGCTCCGCGGTTGGCGGCCGGACGCGGTGGTGCACTTCGCGGAGCAGCGCGCGGCCCCCTATTCCATGAAGAGCTCCTATCACAAGCGCTACACCGTCGACAACAACCTGAACGCGACGAACAACGTGTTGGCGGCGATCGTCGAGTCGGGCCTCGACATCCACGTCGCGCACCTGGGCACGATGGGCGTCTACGGCTACGGCACGGCGGGCATGAAGATCCCGGAGGGATACCTCACGGTGAAGGTCGAGAACGACGACGGGGAGCTGGTCGAGCAGGAGATCCTCTACCCGGCCAACCCGGGCAGCATCTACCACATGACGAAGACGCAGGACCAACTCCTGTTCGCCTACTACAACAAGAACGACCAGATCCGCGTGACCGACCTGCACCAGGGCATCGTCTGGGGAACGCAGACCGTGGAGACCAAGCAGGACGACGCGCTGATCAACCGGTTCGACTACGACGGCGACTACGGAACGGTGTTGAATCGCTTCCTGGTGCAGGCGGCGGTTGGACATCCCCTCACGGTCCACGGCACCGGCGGACAGACTCGAGCGTTCATCAACCTCCAGGACACGGTGCGGTGCATCCAGTTGGCGTTGGAGAACCCACCGCGCTGCGGCGACCGGGTGCAGGTCTTCAACCAGATGACGGAGACGCATCGGGTGCGAGACCTCGCCCGGATGGTCTCCGAGATGACCGGCGCGCCGATCGAGAACGTGCCCAATCCGAGGAACGAGGCGGACCAGAACGAGCTGCACGTGACCAACGACCGCTTCCTACGGCTGGGGCTCGAGCCCATCACGCTGCGGGAGGGCCTGCTGAAGGAGGTCACGGAAGTCGCGCGGAAGTACGCTCACCGATGCGACCTCACGAAGATCCCCTGCGTGTCGTATTGGAACTTCGCGCGTGCCGCCGGAGCGAGCGCAGCCGTCCGCTCCGTCGTCGCCTCGCACGTCGGACCGACGTCGGACTAGAGTCGAGATGCCCGTCGCGGTCTTCCACCGCCCGGCCACGGCCGGGAGGAGAAACCAGATGAGCCCGCCGTCCGGAACGTTGCGGTCGGCCGTCGGTACCGTGTCCGACCTCAGAGCGACGCTCGGTGGACGAACCCGAGCCGCTCGGCAGTGCGGAGGTTCCGCGTCTCGCGACGTGCCGAGGTGGTCTTCAGAGGAGTGGGCGCATGTGGATTGACCGCGGTCGCCGTACGATCCGACGCTGGAACAGACTGTACCGCGAGCTGCGGATGGTGGCGCTGGCACTCCGATCCGACAAGCACCCGGTGCTGGCCCACGTGGTGGTCACGCGGCGCTGCAATCTCGCATGCACGTACTGCAGCGAGTTCGATCACTTCTCGAAGCCCGTTCCGACGGAGGAGCTGCTTCAGCGCATCGACCACCTCGCGAGGTTGGGCACGACGGTCGTCACGCTCACGGGTGGGGAGCCGCTCCTGCACACCGATCTCGAGACCGTCGTCGCCCGGATACGTGCCCGTGGCATGGTCGCGGTCATGGTGACGAACGGGTACCTCCTGACGGAGGATCGCATCAGACGGCTGAACGACGCCGGCCTGGACCGCATGCAGATCAGCGTCGACAACATCGAGCCCGACGAGGTCTCCAAGAAGAGCCTGAAGGTGCTCGATCTGAAGTTGCGCCGGCTGGCCCGCTGGGCGGATTTCGAGGTCAACATCCACTCGGTCGTCGGCGCCGGCACGAGACGGCCCGAGGACGCCCTGACGATCGCGCAGCGCGCCACGGAGCTCGGCCTCGTCAGCACGGTCGGCATCGTCCACGACGACACGGGCCGGCTGCGTCCCCTGAATGCCGAGCAACGCAGCGTCCTGGAACGCATCGACCAGCTCCACAAGGGGCTGTTGTCCTTCGCAAAGTACAATCCCTGGCGGAAGAACCTCACCGAGGGCCGGCCCAACGAGTGGCACTGCGGCGCCGGTGGTCGCCAGCTGTACGTGTGCGAGAACGGCCTGGTGCACTACTGCCTGGCACAGCGGGGCTATCCGGCCATCCCGTTGGCGGAGTATACTCGGGCCGACGTCGAACGCGAGTCGAAGGCGGTGAAGGACTGCGCACCCTACTGCACCATCTTCTGCGTTCAGCGCATCGCCATGCTGGATCGGCTGCGTACGCATCCGCAGGAGACGCTCGTACAGCTCTTCCCCTCCCGCGGTGCGTCGGGCAAGAAGGCCGCCGTGCCGCTTCGGGTGCGGCTTCTGGCAGGTGCCTTCCAGCCGTCGGGACGATCCGGACGCGACGGCTTCCTGACACGCGCAGCCCTGCGGTTTCTGAACGTCCGATGAGGCCCGGCCCTCGGGACCGCCTCACCGACCCGCGTCCGCGACCCACCGTCCTCTGGTGTGGGCTCGTCGTGTCGTACGAAGCCGCGGTGACCTAGCGGAGATCGGGCGCATGCGCATCGTATTCTTCAGCGAGACCTACGTCCCCAACGTGAGCGGCCTCGTGACGCGCTTGCGCAATACGATTCGCGTCCTCGTGCAACGCGGGCACACCGTGCTCATGGTCGCTCCGGACGGCGGAGTCAGCAGCGACGAGGGGGCGCGTATCGTCGGCCTGCCCGGGATCCCTTTGCCGCTCTATCCCGAGATCCTGCTCGCGCTGCCACGTGCCAGCCTGCGGCGTACGCTGCTCGAGTTCCGCCCGGACGTCATCCATGTCGCCGAGCCGGCGCTGCTGGGCCTCGCGGGCATCTACTACAGCGAAGTCATGCGGGTCCCGCTCGTGATGTCGTATCACACGCACCTGCCCAAGTATCTCCGCTACTATCACCTGGGCTGGGTCGAGCCGGTCGCGTGGCGCCTGCTGCGTCTCCGTCACCGCCGGGCCTTCCTCACGCTCTGTACCTCGGCCTCCGCCGCTGCCGAGCTGAACGCCCACGGGATCGGCCCCAGCACCATCTGGAGGCGCGCGGTCGACACGGACCGCTTCCATCCGAGTCGTGCGTCGTTCGAGATGCGCCGCCGGCTGACCCAGGGCCACCCGGATGCGCCGCTCCTCCTGTACGTCGGCCGACTGGCTGCCGAGAAGAACGTCGGCCGGCTCAAGGCGGTCGTGCAGGGTATTCCGGGAGCGCGGCTGGCCGTCGTCGGCGACGGCCCCCAGCGCCCGGCCCTGGAGCGACAGTTCGCCGGCGTGCCCGCGTTCTTCACGGGGTACCTGCACGGTGACGATCTGGCGTCCGCGTATGCGTCGAGCGACGTCTTCCTCCTGCCATCGGGGACGGAAACGCTGGGCCTCGTGCTGCTCGAGGCGATGGCCTCGGGCTGTCCCGCCATCACGATCAGGGCCGGTGGCCCGACCGAGGTCATCCATGACGGTGTGGACGGATTTCTGTATGATCCCGATCGTGAGGACGATCTCCTCACGCTGACGCGCCGGCTGGTGTCAGACACGCCGTTGCGCATCGCCTGTGCGGCCGCGGCGCGCCGCGAGGCCGAGCGATGGAGTTGGACCGCGGCAACGGCCCAGGTCGAGGAGTGCTATGCGAGCGCCTGCAGCAGCGCGATGACGTCCCCCACGAACGAGGACGCCCGGTCCACGTCGTCGCTGTCGCGCCTCGCGCGACGGCAGACCCTGGCCGTGCTTCGAGCCCTCTTTCCGTGACCGTCGGGTCGCGCGACGTGGCCGCCTGAAGGTGCCGTCCCGGCGCCGCTCGAACCAAAGGGGAATCAGCGGCGTGATGCCAAGACCGGTGGTCTCGGTCGTGGTGTCCGCCCTCGCGCTGGGCTGCCTGGTCTGGGTCTTCCACGGAATCGACTTCCACGCCCTCGTCCTTCAGCTCGCCGCCGTGCGCTGGCTCCCCTTCCTGGCGGCCGTCGTGTTCAATCTCGCCATCTACGCCGCCAATGCCGTGCGATGGCAGGTGCTCCTCGAGCCGGTCGCCGACGTCGGGTTCTGGCGCGCGCTGGAAGCTGGATTGATCGGGGTGTTCGTCGACGACGTCCTCCCGCTGCGGCCGGGAGAGGTGGTGCGCTGCGTCGTGTTGGCCGAGCGGAGCGACGCGACCTTCGTCAGCGCGGCGTCGTCTCTCGCGCTGGCGCGCATGCTCGAGGCCGGATGGCTGGAGCTGGGCTTTCTGGCGGTGATCCCCTTCGTGCCGGTACCGCCCACGCTGATCTACGTGTCCTCCGCCGTGGCTCTGGTCCTGCTGGCCGTCTCGACGCTGACCGTCATTGCCGTCAAGCGGTCCGGCGCTTCCGGAGAGGAGGGAGGCTTCTGGTTGACGCGCACGTGGCATCAAGCCGCGCGCGCCTGGCGCCTGATGGGGAATGTGCGCACGCTGCTCGTCGCTGCCGGGCTGACCCTGGTGGCCTTTCTGTTGTACGTCCTGGCGGCGTGGGCGGCGCTCGGGGCCTGCGGGATTCCGTTGCCGCTGGCCGCCGCGTCGGCGGTCGTCATTCTCCTCCGCATCGGCACGGCGTTCCCGAGCACGCCGGCCAGCGTCGGCGTCTATCAGTTCTTCGCCGTGGTGGCCCTCCGCCTCTTCGGCATCAGCAAGACGGCGGCGACGGCCTACGCGGTCGTCGCCTTCGCGGCCTTCACGATCCCGGTGATCGCCGTCGGCACCTTCGCGTTCGTGCGGACCGGCGTCCAGCTGTCGGACCTGCTCCTGAGGGCCCGCGAGCGGCGGGCCGAGAGCGACAGCGCCGGCGATCACGCGCCATGAGCGGGCTCGGCCTCCTTTCGTCGCATCGCCGCGAGCCACTCGGCCATGATCCAGGCGGAGGCGACCGCCGTCAGGTTGTACACGTTCGCGCCCCACGACACGTGGTTGCGGGGCGCGTTCCAGAGGAGCGGCGCCAGCACGATGACGCTGAACAGGAGAAGCATCAGGGCCAGGAGGCGGGCGGCGAGGACGTCCAGGCGTCCGGATGCGATGCCGAGCCCCGCGAGCACGAAGGCGACCCCCGAGACGACGACCCAGAAGGCTCCGCCGAGCGGCATCCATGCCGGGATCATCGCCGCCGTTCCCTGGATGCCGGTCAGGTGCCCCAGGCCGAAATCGACGGAGCAGAGCCCGAACGCCCACCGGGCGGCGGCGGCACCCCAGCCCGACAACGGACCCCGTGAGGAGCGCGAGGCGTACACGACGATCGCCGCGATGGCGAGGATGAGCTGCGTGCCGAACGTGTCCAGAACGGCGATGTAGACGGCGATGTGATGTCCCAGGTAGTGCGGCGCCGTCTGGAGGCGCCGGAGCGTGGCGGCCGCGAAGAGGCCGTAGATCGCCGCCAGCGCGGCGGCGCCGTAGCGGCCCGCCGACTTCGTCAGCACCGCCGCACCTCCGGCCATCAGGACGAAGGCGCCGAGGTAGATGACCGCCTTCACGTCGGCGACGTGGCCGCCGATGGCCTGCAGCGGCTGATGGTAGGGCTCGAGATCTCCCCACACGACGTCCGTGATGCCGGCCGCCGCCGACATGAGACCGAACAGGACCACGCCGGGGGTGGTCCTCGCGTCGTTCGTCACGGCGCGCCTTCCGCCCCTTCGGCGAAGAGTTGCACGAGGTTCAGGATCGTGCACGCCGACTGGGCCAGCACGCGCGTGGAGATCCACTCCGAGGGTCCGTGGAAGTCCACGCCTCCGGCGAAGACGTTGGGCGTGGGCATCCCGAGCTCCGTGAGTCTGGATCCGTCCGTCCCTCCCCGGATGGGCTCGAGCCTCGGCTCGATCCCGGCGGCGCGCACGGCTGCCTCCAACTTCTCGGCCACGTCGGGGTGCTGGCTCAGGACGTCGTACATGTTCCGGTACTGCTTCGTGATCTCGACCTTCACGCGGAGCCGGGGCTCCTCGGCCATGAGCCCGGCGCACATCCGCTCCAGCCTCTTGCCCCGCTCGCGCAGGACCTCGGTGTCGAAGTCCCGCAGGATGAGCTGGAGCGTGCAGGAAGCGGCGTCGCCCGATGCGACGATGGGGTGGTAGAAGCCCTGCCGACCGTCGGTGCACTCGGGCGCCTCTCCCAGAGGGAGCCGGTCCAGGAGCTTCCCCATCCAGGTGAGGGCGTTCACCATCTTGCCCCGGGCCGTGCCGGGGTGGACCGAGACGCCGGTGAACGTCACCACCGCCTTGTCGGCCGAGAAGGTCTCGACGTTGATCTCCCCCGTGAAGCTCCCGTCGACCGTGAAGGCCACGGGGCAGTCGAAGCGCTCCAGGGGAAAGCGGTCGGCGCCGCGGCCGATCTCCTCGTCCGGATTGAAGCATATGCGCACCGTCGGCCGCACGATGTCGGGCTCCTGCGTCAGGATCTCCAGGGCGCCCATGACGGCCGCGACGCCGGACTTGTCGTCGGCGCCCAGGAGCGTGCTCCCGTCCGTCGTGATGACCGTGTCTCCGACGCACTCCGCGAGCTCGGGCGTGTCGGCGGGATCCAGGACGACACCGTGGCCCACGTCGATGGCCGCGCCGTCGTAGCCCTCGACCACCTGCGGGCTCACGCCGGTGCCGGTGAACGCCGGCGCGGTGTCCATGTGGGCGCAGAGGCCCACCCGACCCGGAGCGGTGCCGGGCAGCTCCGCCAGGACGTATCCGTTCTCGTCCATGTCGACTTCCGCCGCGCCCACGCCGCGGAGGCCCAACTCCCTCAGCTCCTCCACCAGCCGGCGCCCGAGCTCGAGCTGCTTGGGGGTGCTCGGGCACGTGTCGCTGGTCTCGTCCGACTGGGTGTCGAAGCGCACGTAGTCGAGGAAGCGCTCCACGATACGGGTTCGACTCAGGACGACGGACGGATCATCGAAGGCGCGCATGGCGAGCTCCGGGATGAGATGGTGTGTGTGCATGGTGGCGCCGCGGTCCGCCGCAGCGGATAATGATGGAAGTCATCCCTCCCGGCCGCCGACCACTCACGGACCCGAGGAACCGAACATGACGACAGAGGCCGAGGCACCTTCGCGGACGAAGGGATTCACGACCCTCTTCCTCATCGAGATGTGGGAGAGGTTCGGCTACTACGGCATGACGGCCGTCGTGGTGCTCTTCATGGTACAGAAGCTCGGCTACACGGACGACCGTGCCAACCTCACCTTCGGCGCGTTCGCGGCGCTCGCCTACACGGTTCCCGCGATCGGCGGCTGGATCGGTGACAAGCTCCTCGGGAGCCGCCGCACGATGGTGCTCGGTGCCGTGATCCTCGCCATCGGGTACGCGGGGCTCGCGATTCCCAACCATCCCGAGCTTCTCTTCCCCGCGCTGGGGTTCGTGGCGGTGGGCGGAGGCATCTTCAAGGCGAACCCCGCCAACATGATCTCGAAGCTCTACGAGGGCGACTCCGCGAAGATCGACAGCGCGTTCACGATGTACTACATGGCGGTCAACGTCGGTGCGACCGCCTCGCAGCTCGCGACGCCGCTCATCGCCATCAAGTTCGGGTGGCACTGGGCGTTCGCGGTCTGCGCGGCCGGGCTCATCGTCGGCCTCGTCAACTACTCCGTGATGAGGCGCTACCTACGGCACGTGGGCTCCGAGCCCGACTTCCAGCCCCTCGCCGTGAGGCGTCTCGTCCTGGTCCTCGTCGGGATCGTCGTCGGCATCGTGCTCGTGACGTTCATCATCCAGGACCTCGCCGTCGCGAGGGGGACCGTCATCGCCGGTTTCATCGCGATGCTCGCCATCTTCGGCGTCATGATGCGCAGGGGGAGCGAGCGCGAGCGCAAGGGTCTCCTCGCGGTGCTGATCCTGACGGGCCTCGGCATGCTGTTCTTCCTCTTCTATCAGCAGATGCCGACGTCGCTCACGCTCTTCTCGCTCCGCAACGTGGACCTCGACTTCTTCGGCTACCACGTCCCCGCGGGACAGGTCCAGGCGCTGAACCCGATCTGGATCTTCATCCTGAGCCCGGGGCTCGCGTGGCTCTACACGCGGCTCGGCAAGAGCGAGGGTGGGGACTTCCACATCTCCACGAAGTTCGCGATGGGGTTCGCGGTACTTAGCGTCGGGTTCTTCATCTACGGATTCAGCGGCCACTTCGCCCATGAGGGCAAGGTCTCGTTCTGGTGGATGATCGGGGGGTACGGATTCCAGTCGCTGGGGGAGCTCCTCATCAGCGGTCTCGGTCTCGCGGTCATGGCGCGCTACGTCGGCCCGTCGCTCCGTGGGTTCATCATGGGTGTCTGGTTCCTCGCGACCGGCATCTCGCAGTACCTGGGGAGCTGGGTCGCGACGTTCGCGGCCGTGCCCAGGAGCGTGACGAATCCGGTCGACACGCTGCCGCTCTACACGAACCTCTTCATCAAGCTGGGCGTCCTGGCCGTCGTCGGAACCGTCATCGCCGCTGCGCTGATCCCGACGATGAAGAAGCTCTCGGCCGTGAGCGAGGGGCCGTGGGAGGAGACGGCGCAGGGGGCGGCATGAACGACGCGACGTTGGTCGAGGAGAAGGTGGCCCAGGCCGTCGGCATCCTGGACGAGCACGACATCGACTGTTGGATCACGTTCGTCCGGGAGAGCGGCATGATGCGCGATCCCATGATGGACTACCTCTGTCCCGCCGACATGACCTGGCACTCGGCGTTCATCGTCACTCGCTCGGGCGAGACCCACGCCATCGTCGGGCAGATGGAGAAGCAGACCGTGGACGACCTGGGCGTCTGGGGCCGGGTCACCGGGTACGTGGAGGGGATCAAGGGGGAGCTGCTGAGCTGGCTGAGGGCTCGGGATCCCGCTTCGATCGCCGTGAACTGGTCCCGGACGAGCGAGGTCTGCGACGGCCTCACCCACGGCATGTACCTCCTTCTGGAGAGCATGCTCGCGGAGATCGGATTCCAGGACCGGCTCGTCTCGGCGGAGAAGGTCGCCTCGAGCCTGAAGGCCCGGAAGACGCCCGCGGAGCTCGAGAGGATGCGGGCCGCCATCGCCCACACCCTGGACATCTTCGGCATGGTGAAGGGCTTCATCCGGCCGGGGAGGAGCGAGCGGGAGATCTCCGACTTCATGGCCCGGGAAGCCGAGGGCAGGGGACTGTCCTTCGCGTGGGACCGTGCCCACTGCCCGGCGGTCTTCACGGGCCCCGACACGGCGGGCGCCCACTACCGGCCCACGGACCGGAAGGTCGAGCGAGGCCACGTCCTGAACATGGACTTCGGGCTCAAGTTCGAGGGCTATGCCTCGGACCTGCAGCGCACCTTCTACGTCCTGGAGGAGGGGCAGAGGGCCGAGCCGTCCGAGGTCACGAGGGGCTTCGACACGATCGTCACCGCCATCGAGCTCGCGCGGCGGGCGCTGAAGCCCGGAGCCCAGGGCGTCGCCGTCGACGCCGTCGCCCGGGAGCACATCGTCTCGCAGGGCTACGAGAGCTTTCCCCACGGCCTGGGGCACCAGGTGGGGCGCTTCGCGCACGACGGCACGGCGCTCCTGGGGCCGGCCTGGGAGAAGTACGCCGGCAAGCCCTTCGAGCCCGTCGAGGAGAACATGGTCTTCACCATCGAGCCGCGCCTCGCGGTTCCCGGCAGGGGGGTGGTGACCATCGAGGAGATGGTCCTGGTGACGGCGGCGGGCGCCGAGTTCCTGTCGGAGCCGCAGAAGGAGCTGATCCTCGTCGGGTGATCGGCAGGCGGCCGGTTGACGGCGCCGCTCCGCTCCTCCATATCTCGACCGTGCGCGACGGGCGGGGCCGCATGGGCCCCGCGGTATCCGGGCGGGAGAACGTCGCTATGACGAACGTCTTCCTGCCCGTGGCGTCCGTGGACGTCAACGCGCTCCTCCTCGTGGGGGTGGGGGCGACGGTCGGCTTCGTCCAGGGGATGCTGGGCTCCGGAGGATTCCTCCTCACCCCCCTGCTCATCATGATGGGCATCAGCCCCCGCGTCGCGGCCGCTTCCGCCGTGTGCGCGATCGCGGGCGCGAGCGTTTCGGGCACGTTCACGCACCTGCGTGCCGGCAACGTGGACAAGAAGATGGGCCTGCTCCTGCTCGTCGGCGGCGTGACGGGGGGCGCGATCGGCACGGTGCTGACCAGGGTCCTGCGCGAGCTCGGCAACCTCGACGTCGTGATCATCCTCTGCTACGTGCTGTTCATGGCCGTCATCGGGGTGAGCATGTTCGTGGGCGGCCTCACGAGCCACGTCCAGGGCGACGTCGAGCGGCCCGCGGAGACCGCGGTCCACCGCTTTCTCGGCCGTCTCCCGTTCCGCATGCGCTTCGAGACGTCGGGAGTCGAGACCTCGCTCCTGTCGCCGTTGATCCTCGGATGCGTGGTGGGCGTGCTGGCTGCCGTGATGGGGGTGGGCGGCGGCTTCCTCCTCCTTCCGTCGATGAGCTACTTCCTTGCCATGCCGATGCCCGTGGTGGTCGGGACGAGCCTCTTCCAGATGCTGTTCACCTCGGCATCGGTCACGCTCATGCAGGCGGCCGTCAACCACAGCGTCGACGCCGTCCTGGCCGCCGCTCTGCTCGTGGGCTCCACCGTCGGCGCCCAGGTCGGCGCCCGCGCGGTCGCGCACCTGAAGGGGAGCCAGCTCAAGGTCGCCTTCTCGATGATCGTGCTGGCCATGGCGCTCAAGCTGCTCAACGACCTCATGCGGGCGCCTGCCGTCTTCCTCGTCGTCACGGGGCTCATCAAGTGACGAGCCGGCGGACCGTCCTCGCCGCGGGTTGCCTCCTGGCAGCGGTCTCCGCCGGCCGGATCGCCGCACAGACGCGCACCCTCACCGTCGTCGCGTCGCAACGGGTGATCTCCATCACGCCGCGCTACGCGGGCGACCCGGTGCGGGTCCATGGGACGGCGCCGGACTCCGACGCGATCGTCCTTGCTCTGACCTCGCCGCGCGAGACGTTGGCATGCTCGCAGAAGGGCCGGGTCGGCCCGTTCTGGCTCTCCGTGAGGACGGTCCGCATCCGCAACGTCCCCAGGATGTACAAGGTCGAGTCCACGGCCCCGCTGGACACGATCCTCACTCCCGCCGAGCAGGTTCGGTACGGTCTGGGTCGAGCCGGGCTCAAGGCGTCGATGTCGGTGGACCAAGGCCTGAGCCGGGACCTCTATCTCGACGAGCTCATCCTGATCCGCGAGCGCGACAGGAGGTTCGGCTTCCACGAGCAGGGCGTGCACCGTGAAGGAGACCGGTACGACGCCACCTTCTTCTGGCCGCCGGACGCTCCGACGGGACGGTACCGGATCGAGGCCTACGCCGTGAGGGGCGGGCGCGTCGTCGCCACGGCGGAGACCTCGGTGGACGTCCGCGCGGTCGGCGTAGAGGCCTGGATCCGCGAGCTCGCCGCGGACCACGGCACCCTCTACGGACTCTTCGCCGTGGCCCTGGCGGCTGCGGCCGGCCTGCTCGTGTGCCTGCTGTTCGGGGGGCTCCGGAAGCCGGTGCGCCCGCGGGCTGCCCGGTCCGGGGAGGTCAACGGGCGACCGGCAGCGTGACGTGCACGGTGGTGCCCCGCCCCACCGCGCTCTCCACCCGCAGGTCTCCCCCGAACCTGCGCACGATGCCGTAGCTGATCGACAGCCCGAGGCCGGTGCCCTCCCCTCCCTCCCTCGTCGTGAAGAACGGGTCGAACAGGTTGGGCAGGTCCTCCGGCGGGATCCCCACCCCCTGGTCCGCCACCGTCACCTCCGCGCGGTCGGTGCCGAGAAAGCCGACCCGCACCGTGAGGGCTCCGCCCGACGGCATCGCCTGGACTGCGTTGTGGAACAGGTTCAGGAAGACCTCCTTGAGCTGGCCGAAGATCCCCCTGACCGGCGGCATGTTCTCGGGCACGTCGGCGGTGAAGACCACACGGGCTTCCGCGAGCTGGGCGTCGAGCAGGATACGGGCCGACTCCAACGCGGCGGCGAGGTCCACACGGCCGACTTCGGCGGTCTCGTCGCCGGTGAACTCCGTCAACGCCTGCACGGTCTCCCGGCCGCGCTCGGTCTGCTCGAAGATCTGCTCCAGCAGGGAATACGACGGGCAGTCCGCGCGTGGACGACACCCCTTCATGAACGTCCGAACCGTAGCGGATATGGCGCTGAACGATGCGCTCAGCTCCTCCGCGAACTCCGCCGAGAACGCCCCGATGCTGGCCAGGCGGTCCGCCTGGATCACCTGAGCTTCCCGCGCCCGCAGCTCGAGCAGCATCCGGTTGACCGCCAGCGACAAGTCGGACAGCTCGTCGCGATAGTGACGAGCGGGGTTCAGGAGCGAGAAGTCGCCGGCGGCGATGCGGCGCGTGGACTCCTGCAGGCGGTTGAGCGAGTCGGTGATCGTGCCGGCCAGCAGCTTCGTGATCCAGAAGATGATCAGCAGCATGACCGCCGCGAAGACGAACGGCAGGATCTGCGAGATCTCCAGCACGCGGCCGGCGCTCGCGGCCTCCACCGACTTCATGGAGCGGAGCAGGGTCATGATCTCGCCGCTCCTCGCGTCCAGCTCGGTGCCGAGGGCCGCGAGGCGCGCGGAGTCGGGGGCGGGCCGGTCGAGCTGGGCGAGGGCGTCGTCCAGCACCTGTGCGTAGTGGCCCAGCTTGTACTCGAGGGAGATGAGCTGCGCCTCGCCCGAGACCTCCAGGACGTTCACGCCCTCGGCGACCAGGAGATCGGAGGCCTTCTGGGCGCTCTGGGCCGCCTGCTCGAGGCTCCTGCGGTCCGGGTAGTCGGTCCGCTGGAAGTTCCGGGCTTGCTGGACCTCCAGGGAGAGGTCCTGCGAGACGTCCAGGAAGTGGAGCTTTCCCCTCGCCTGATAGAGGATGGCCAGGTTGATGAGGCCCGTGACGGCGAGCAGGAAGAAGCACAGCAGGAAGCCGGTGACGATACGCAGCCGGATGCTGAGCCTGGGACGGTTGAGGAAGGCCGCCTCCATGTCGTGCAGCCGCCGCGCTTCCTTCTGGCCGAGCGTATACTCGGGCTTGTCCTCCGCCGGGATGGACATGGGTGGCCTCCGGGACGGGCAGGGGCGCCGTGCCGTCGGCGTCGTCGGTCGAGCGAATGGGCCGCGTTCCCCGGGGAGGGGCGGAGCACGCCTTGAGCGACTCTATGGTAGCGCCCCGTGCGCCCGGCGGGCAGCCGGGCGCGCTCGGGCGGGGTCGGTCGCTACCCGCGCGGCTGCACGTCGTGGAAGCGCAGCGCCTTCTCGTCGGATGCGGTCCGCTGCATGAGCCACTCGCTCTCGAAGAGGATCATCGGCTTTCCCTCCGCGTCCTCCACGGCCTTCCGGCCCACCGCGCCGCCGACGCGTCCGACGTCGGCCTCGGGGCCGGTCACCCAGCGCGCGCACCGGAACGAGAGGGGCTCGAGCGACGCGCGCACGCCGTACTCGCGCTCCAGACGATCCAGCAGCACGTCGAGTTGCAGGCGGCCCACCGCACCCACCAGCGGGATCGGGCCGCTCAGGGATCCGGAGTAGAGCAGCAGGATCGCGCCCTCCTCCGCCAGGTGGCGCAGCCCCTGATCGAGCTGCTTGCGTCGGAGCGGGTCGTCCAGGCGCACCCGCGCGAAGATCTCGGGCGAGAAGCGCGGCACGCCCGGGTACTGGAGGCCGGGCGAGACCGCCAGCGTGTCCCCGACCCGCAGGCTCCCCCGGTCGTGGACGCCCACGACGTCGCCGGCCACGGCCGTCGTGCCGTGCGTGCGCTCTCCGGCCATGAACTCCTGGGGATCCGCCATGCGGATCGTGCGGCCGGTGCGCGCCACGGTCGCGTCCATCCCGGGCTGGAAGCGGCCGGAGCACACCCGGACGAACGCGACGCGGTCCCTGTGCCGGGGGTCCATGTTCGCCTGCACCTTGAACACGAACCCCGAGAAGGGCTCCCGAACGGGATCCACCGCGCCCCGGTCGCTCTCGCGCGGGGAGGGGGCGGGCGCCAGCTCCAGGAAGCGACGCAGGAACACGTCCACCCCGAAGTTCGTGAGCGCGCTCCCGAAGTACACCGGGCTCGCCTCCCCGGAGGCGACGGCGTCGAGGTCCGCTCGCTCCCCCGCGACGCCGAGGATCTCCAGCTCCTCGCGGAGCGGCTCGATCACGCCCGGCTCGAGGAGCGCGTCCGCCTCCGGGCTGTCGAAGGGGAGCACGTGCGCTCGCGGACGCGACTGGCCGTGGTCGTCGGTGTGCGTGTAGAGGTGAAGCGTGCCGTCGATGCGGTCCACGACGCCGACGAGCCTGCCCTCTCGCCGCACGGGCCACGTCGCGGCGAAGCACCGGATGCCCAGGTCCGCCTGCACGTCGTCGATGAGCTTGAAGGGGTCCTCGCCCACCCGGTCGCCCTTGTTCACGAACGTGAAGATGGGCAGGCGACGCTTGCGACAGACGCTGAACAGCTTGCGGGTCTGCTCTTCCACGCCCCGTCGGTTGTCGAGCAGCATGATCGCGCTGTCGGCCGCCGTGAGCGCCCGATAGGTGTCCTCGGAGAAGTCCTGGTGGCCGGGTGTGTCGAGCAGGTTGATGCGAAAGCCGTCGTAGTCGAACTGCAGCACGCTCGCGGTGATCGAGATGCCGCGCTCCTTCTCCATCTCCATCCAGTCGGAGGTCGCGTGCCGCGAGGCACGCCGCGCCTTGACCGAGCCGGCCAGGTGGATCGCTCCTCCGTAGAGGAGCAGCTTCTCGGTCAGCGTGGTCTTGCCCGCGTCCGGGTGGCTGATGATCGCGAACGTGCGCCGCCGGGCGACCTCGCGGGCGAGCGCGCCGTCCGCATGTCCGTTGACTTCCAGGATGCTCACTTCGGGTTCTGACGTTTGATGAACGTCCCGCGGGCGCGGGCCATCTCCTCAGGATCCGGGGCATGGGGTCTTCCGCAGCCGGCGGCGGCGGGCAGTGCGGCTCCGGATACGCCGGCGGCGCCGCGGGGTTCCTGTCCAGCGCGCCCCCCGACGGTCAACCTCGCGCCTTCTCCAGCCCCGGGGCCAGGCGCAACCGGGGGCTGTTCTTCTACCGGGTCACGGAGTTGGCGGTGGCCCGCGCCCCTGTCCATTACCATCAGTCGCTGGCGAGCCGGCGACTCAGGAACGTGCCACCGGTCCCGCCACGCAGACGCGGAAAGCCCCCGAGCCTTCAGCGACCAAGCGCCAGGCGCCCGTGGCGAACGACGCGACATCGGACCTCACGATCCCTCGACACTTCGGGAGCTTGCCGACGCCTGATCACATCCGGCCATGAACATGATCGCGACCCATGGCCGCACGCACGGTGCGTACATGATGCGGCGGTGCATATTGGGTTATGGGTAATGCCGCGATCCACTGAATGCCGATCCATGGCACAAGTCAGTCACCACCCCTTGGAGAAGAGACGTGCATCTCGGACCTATTGGCAGGATCTTAGGAGCCATTTGTGCGAGCGGCCTGAGCTTCTCGGTGGTGGAAGCGCAGGCGCCGAACGCACCGACTGGATTTCTGCTGGGCCTGGGTCCTAGTGTCTCAGTCGATTCTTATGGAGGCCTGGCCAATTACATTCTTGAGGGCGGAAGCAGTGGCGCAACGGTGGGTGGCTGGCTGAGGATTGGATACGCTACCAGGCGAGTGGTGTTGTCTGTGGGGACGGACATCACGACCAAAAGGCGGACCGCAAAGTCACTTGTGTTGCCGCTGGACATCGAGTGGCGTCCTGGAATTCGACTGGGGCCGGTCTGCCCTAGCCTGCTCGCCGGCGTCGGCCGCTACGCAGTCACGAGCCGAGTGTCCGACATCGACTTCGCCGGTAGCGGGTTTCGGTTGGGTGCAAGCTTCACGATGCCCATCTCGGACAGGGCCTTCGTGGTCTCTCGACCGATCGTGGAGTTCTTCCATTTGGACCCAGTGTCCATCTCTACAGCGCGGGGCGATACCGGGCTGCCGAATGCACGCTGGAGCCAACGCTATGGGCTGTGGATCGGAATCTGGCTCAGGCTCTGACGCTCGGAGGGAGACCTGATCGCGACCTCGCGGTAGCCTAAGGAGACGGAGCCCACCACGGGGACCTGCGTGGGCGCCCGGCGCGCGCGCGTCTTCGCCGGCCCAGGCGGCGAGCGTGGCCGGGCGCGGCACGCGCACGTCGTCCATCATGAGCTTCCCATGGAGTAGTCCGCTCACGCCCACACCTCCACTTCCAGCCCGGGCACGCGCCGGAACTCCCGCTCGTTTCCGGTCACCATCGTGAGCCCTCGGCCGACGCAGGTCGCGGCGAGCCAGAGGTCGTGGGCGCCGATGAGCGCTCCCCGCGACGCGAGCTCCGCCCACAGGCCGGCGTGCGTGCGTGCGGTGAGGAGGTCGATTCCCAGGGTCGGGAAGTCCTCGAGCACGGCCTCCACGAACGCCGAGCGACGCGCGCGCGTGACGCGATCGGTCGCGCGGTGCACTCCGTGGAGCAGCTCGCTCGCCGTCACCACGGACAGGTAGAACGCGTCGTCCTCGCGACCGGCGACCCGAGCGGCGACGTCCAGACGGCCACGCTCGTGCTCGATCAGGACCGAGGCGTCGATCAGGAATCCCATGCCCGCCCCGTCCCCGGTTCGCCGAGCGCCGCCCTCGCCTCGTCGAGGTCGCGGCCCAGCGCCTCGGCGTCCTCGGGTGCGAGACGTGGAAGCGCCGCGAGCACGCCCGCGAGCTCCCCGAGACTCCGGCCCCGCGGAGCGGGATGCAGCTCCGCCACCTCGCGGCCGCCCCGGGTCACCGTGAAACGCTCGCCCCGGTACGAGACCCGGTTGACGAAGTCCGCCAGGTTCCTCGCCAGCTCGGTCACGGAGATCGTTCGATCGCTCATGCGGGACTCGGAAGATGAATCATAGTATATGATAACATGATTCCATGATCAGCCTGGCGTCCATGCCGGCGTCCCGGCTCGGCGGACGGACGCTCAGCGGAGCCGCGCAGGCGGGCCTCCCGTGGAAGGTTCGCTTGTCACCAG
>JBJKSF010000156.1:0-2655 GCA_046704285.1 Longimicrobiales bacterium
TACCGCATCGAGCGCGAGCTCGGAGAGGGGGGCATGGCCGCCGTCTACCTGGCGGAGGACCTGAAGCACCACCGCGAGGTTGCCATCAAGGTGCTGAAGCCCGAGCTGGCCGCGGTGCTCGGCGCCGAGCGCTTCGTGCAGGAAATCACCACCACCGCCCAACTCCAGCACCCGCACATCCTTCCGCTGTTCGACTCAGGCAACGCCGACGGCTTCCTCTTCTACGTGATGCCCTACATCGAGGGCGAGACGCTGCGGGACAAGCTGAGCCGTGAGACCCAGCTCGGCGTGGACGAAGCGGTTCGCATCACGCGGGAAGTCGCCGATGCGCTGGACTACGCACACCGGCACGGGGTGATCCACCGGGACATCAAGCCGGAGAACATCCTGCTGCACGACGGCCGGCCGATGGTGGCGGACTTCGGCATCGCGCTGGCGGTGAGCGCGGCGGCGGGTGGGCGCATGACCGAGACCGGCATGAGCCTCGGCACGCCGCACTACATGAGCCCGGAGCAGGCGACGGCGGACAAGGAGATCACGGGCCGCTCGGACGTCTACTCGCTGGCGAGCGTGCTGTACGAGATGCTGACGGGTGACCCGCCGCACGTGGGTTCGTCGGCGCAGCAGATCATCGTGAAGATCATCGCCGACGAGGCGCGGCCGGTGGGAGAGGTGCGGAAGTCGGTGCCGCCGAACGTGGCAGCCGCCCTCTCGAAGGCGCTGGAGAAGCTGCCGGCCGATCGGTTCGAGAGCGCCAAGGCGTTCGCGGGGGCATTGGCGGATCCGGGATTCCGACACGGTGACGTGGGCGCGCCCGGTGCCGGGCCGGGGGGCGCGAGGGCGACGTGGAAAGAGCGCGCCGCGATCCCGTTGGCCGGCGCGGCGGCCGTCCTGCTCGTGGCGGCGCTCTGGGGATGGCTCCGTCCGGGCCCGACGCCGGCTCCCGTCTCCCGCGAGACCGTCGTCCTGGGCCCGACGCTTCCCGGCATGATCACCGGGGGCACGGCGATCGCTCCGGACGGCTCGGCCATCGTGTACACGGACACGGTGGGTGGTCTGAAGCTCTGGATCAAGGAGCGCGGGCAGGTCGATCCGCGCCCCCTCGCCGATCTGACGCATCAGGCCGGCGGCTTCGAGCCGGCACCGTCGTTCTCGCCGGACGGGCGATGGATCGTCTACACCGACCTCAAGCTGATGCGGGTGGCACGCGGTGGGGGCGCGCCCGTCACGATGTCGGACTCCGCCGCAGGCTACGGCACGGCGTGGCTGGACGACGGCACCATCGTCTTCGGCGGTCGCTCCGGCTTCCGGCTCTTCCGCACCTCCGCGGCCGGTGGGGCGACGACGCTCGTGACCGACTCGCTGGGCGGAGCCCTCATCTATAAGCACATCGAGCCGGTACCTGGATCCGACGCCATCATGGCGGCGGTAGGCGGAGGCACGCGGGGCGCGAGCGAGGTCATCGTCGATGTCAAGACGGGTGCAGTGCGCCCGCTCGTCCAGGGAGCCACGGGAGCCTGGGTCGTGCCAGGCGGGGACCTCGTCTACTCCCGCACCGACGGAGGGCTCTACGCCGCCGCCTTCGACCGGGCCAAGCTCGAGCTGGCCGGCCCGTCGGTGTCGGTCCTGGCCGGCATCGGCGAAGTCGCCCTCGGCCGGGACGGCACGATGCTGTACGTCCGGGGTGGGGCGACGACCGCGGCGGTTTCCGAGGTGGTCGCGGTGTCCCGCGACGGGTCGGACGTGGTCCCGCTCGACAGTGGCTGGAGCGCGATGGTGGCGCCGCAGGGGGGCCTGGCGCTCTCACCCGACGGCTCGAAGGTCGCCCTCAGCGTGGAGGACAGCACGACCGGCGGGGCGGACCTCGTGGTTGTGCCGGTGCGAGCCGGGCCCACGACGCGTCTCACATCCCAGGGAGCGGGGATCAACATCCGGCCGGCGTGGTCACCCGACGGCCGCAGGGTGCTCTACGTCTCGGCCGAGGGAGGCGGCACGGCGCGCCTCTGGGAGCGCAGCGCGGACGGCGGCGGGCGGCCCGCGCCCGTGCCGATGGCAGAGAAGCGTGATGTCTATGGGGGGCTATGGTCGCCCGACGGGCGGTGGATCGTCTACCGCACGAGCGACGGAGAGGCCGGCAACGGGGACATCCTGGCTGTGCACACGAGCGGCGACACCACCCCGGTGCCCCTGGTCGCCACCAGTGCCCAGGAGTACGGTCCGGCCCTGTCGCCCAACGGCCGCTGGCTCGCCTACACGTCCTCGTCGTCGGGGCGGATGGAGATCTACGTGTGTCCGTTCCCCGCCGCGGGGGACGGGCTCTGGCCGATCTCCAGCGACGGCGGCACGGAGGCCGAGTGGTCCCACGACGGGCGCCGGCTCTTCTACCGCAACGGCGCCGGGGAGATGATCGCCGTCGACGTCACCACCGGCTCCACCTTCTCTGCGGGAGCCCACCACCGGCTCTTCGACGCGCGCGGGTACGCGGCCAACTTCCAGAGCCACTTCTACGCGGTCACGCCCGACGACCGCCGATTCGTGATGGTCCGTCCCGTGGAGGGCTCGGCGGGTGCCGCGCCGCCGGCCCGGCTCGTGCTCGTGCGCAACTGGTTGCCGGAGCTGCGGGCGAAGCTGAAGGGGGCGGGGGGCTCGTGAGCG
>JBJKSF010000157.1:0-4043 GCA_046704285.1 Longimicrobiales bacterium
CCTATCGGGGTGATTTCGCTATGAGTTGTTGGTCGGGGGTGGGGGTCGGTCTTCGTGTGCTGCTGGGGGTGGGGACCGCCTGTTGGTCGGGGGGGGGGCGCGCCCCCGGCGCGTCGATCCCCGCGGCCGCACCACCACCGCAGACGCCACGGACGCGGGAGGCGCCGGAGGCGGAGCCGACGGCACGCCCCGGCTGGCTGGACACCTCGCTGCCCATCGACGTGCGCGCCCGCGACCTGCTCGCGCGCATGACGCTCGCGGAGAAGGTGTCCCAGATGCGCTACGACGCGCCGGCCGTCCTCCGCCTGGGCATCCCCGCGTACGACTGGTGGAGCGAGGCGCTGCACGGCGTGGCGCGCGCGGGCAAGGCGACGGTCTTCCCCCAGGCGATCGGGCTCGCGGCCACGTTCGACGTCCCGCTCGTGCACCACGTCGCCGAGGCCATCGCCGCCGAGGCGCGCGCCAAGCACGCCGCCTTCGTGCGCCGCGGCCGGCGCGGCATCTACCAGGGCCTCACCTTCTTCGCGCCCAACATCAACATCTTCCGGGATCCGCGCTGGGGACGGGGCCAGGAGACGTACGGCGAGGACCCGGTACTCACGTCGCGCATGGGGGTGGCCTTCGTGACCGGCATGCAGGGCGACGACCCGCCCTGGCTGGAGACGCTCGTCACGTCGAAGCACTACGGCGTGCACTCCGGGCCGGAGCCGCTGCGGCACACGATGAGCATGGACCCGAGCACGCAGGATCTGTGGGCCACGTACCTGCCGGCGTTCGAGGCCACCGTCCACGCGGGCGTGGGGTCGGTGATGTGCGCCTACAGCGCGTTCCGCGGGACGCCGGACTGCGCGAGCCCGGTGCTCCTGGACTCGATCCTTCGCGGGCGCATGGGCTTTGGCGGCTACGTGGTGAGCGACTGCTGGGCCCTGGACGACATCTACCGGACGCACCACTACACGGACACGCAGGTGAAGGCGGCGGCCCTCGCGCTGAAGGCCGGCACGGACCTGAACTGCGGCGACGCGTACCGGACGCTCGCCGAGGCCGTGCACGAGGGACTGGCCACGGAAGCGGAGGTCGACACGGCCGTGCTGCGCCTCTTGCGCGCGCGCCTGCGTCTGGGGCTGTTCGCGGACTCGGGCACGCTGCCCTGGGACACGATCCCCTACAGCGTGGTCGCGTCGAGCGCGCACCGCGCGCTCGCCCTGCGCGCCGCCCGGGAGTCCATCGTACTGCTCAAGAACGACGGGGTGCTGCCGCTGTCGAAGTCGCTCGGGACGGTCGCCGTGATCGGCCCCGACGCCCGGGCCTACGACGTGCTGGTCGGCGAGTACAACGGCACGCCGGTGGCGCCGAGCTACCCGGTGGACGCGATCCGGAGCGCGCTGGCGCCCCACGGAGGCAAGGTGCTCTACGCGCTCGGCAGCGACCTGGCCCCGGGCGTGCCACGGCTCGTGCGCATCCCCTCCGACCGGCTCGTCCCCTCCACGAGCGGCGCGGCGCCGGAGCGCGGAGGGCTTCTCGGGCAGTATTTCGGGAACATGACTTTCGCCGGCACGCCCGCGTTCACGCGCGTGGACAGCGTCGTCGACTTCCGGTGGCTCGACCGCACGCCGGTGACCGGGCTGCTCGCGGACAGCTTCTCGGTACGGTGGACGGGGCGACTGGTGGCGCCGGTCACGGGCGTCTACCGGATCGGCGTCACGGCGATGAACGGGGCGAGGGTCTGGTTCGACGACTCGCTCCGCCTGCGCTACTCGAGCGAGCACACGCCCGACATGGGCGTGTTCGGCGTGCGCCTCGAGGCGGGCCGGTCCTACCCCGTGCGCATCGACTACACCAACTACGGGCCGAACCCCGAGGCGCACCTGGAGTGGTCCGTGCCCGGCCAGGACCTCGAGGGCCAGGCGCTCGCGGTCGCGCGGCGCGCCGACGCGGTCGTGCTCGTGCTCGGGCTCTCCCCCATGCTCGTCGGCGAGGAGAACGGAGTGAAGCTGCCGGGCTTCGACCGCGGCGACCGCACCTCGCTCCGGCTGCCCGCGCCGCAGCGGGCGCTGCTCGAGAAGGTGACGGCGCTCGGCAAGCCCACCGTGCTCGTCCTCACCGCGGGCAGCGCCGTGGCGGTCCCCTGGGCCGCCCGGCACGTCGACGCGATCGTGCAGGCGTGGTATCCGGGCGAAGCCGGCGGCGAGGCGCTGGCCGACGTGCTGTTCGGCGACACGGATCCCGCGGGGCGCCTTCCCGTGACCGTCTACCGCTCGGCGCGCGACCTGCCGCCGTTCACCGACTACGGCATGGACGGGCGCACCTACCGGTACTTCCGGGGCGCGCCGCTCTACCCCTTCGGCTACGGCCTCAGCTACACGAGGTTCACCTACTCGAACCTGCAGCTGCCCGATCGCCTCGACGGCGAGTCCGCCGACAGCGTGAGCGTGGACGTCACCGACGCGGGCGCCCGGGCGGGCGACGAGGTGGTCGAGCTCTACGTCGCGCATCCCGGCGCGCCCTTCCGCGTGCCGATCCGGGCGCTGAAGGGCTTCGCGCGCATCCACCTCGAGGCCGGCGAGACCCGGACGGTGCGCTTCCCGCTCGACACGGCCGCCCTGAGCGTCATCGACCCGCACGGCAGGCCCGCGCTCCTCGATGGGCCCGTGACGATCTCGGTCGGCGGGGAGCAGCCGGACCAGACGGTGCGCGCACCCACGACCGGCGTGCTGACGCGCACGGTGCGCATCGGGTCGTGAGCGCGCGCCCGGCTCACCGGCGGCAGCGGACGGCGTCCGGCCCCGCCACGCGCGTCCACCCCCACCCTCCCTCCAACCGAGCAAGCTCATGAACCTGCCCCTGAGCCGCCGTCACTTCGTGGGCGCCGCCGCTGCGGCCGTCTCCGCCTCGATCCTGCCGCGCTTCGCCGCCGCGGAGCGCGTGCTGCGCGACGCCGCTCCCGCGCCCGAGCCGGCACCGGCCGGCATGGACGAGGATCTCCTCGAGGTCACGGTGGCGAGGCTGCACGACCTCTACGCCGCCGGGACGTACACGGCGACCGACGTCACCCGCTGGTACCTGGCGCGCATCGCGCGCTACAACGGCGTCTACCGTGCTGTCAGCCACGTGGACGAGCAGGGCGCGCTCGCCACCGCGGCCGCACTCGACGGCGCCGCCCGCGGCGACCGCACGGTCGTGCGCAAGAGCGCGCTCTGGGGCGTCCCCATCCTCCTCAAGGCGAACACGAGCGTGCACGGGCTCGTCACGAGCGCCGGCTGGTGGGGATACGTGCTCCCCGGAGAGAGGCTGGTGGCGCCTCGCGACGCGACGATCGTCGCGAAGCTGCGCGCCGCCGGCGCGATCATCCTGGGCCAGACGAACATGCCCGACTTCGCGGCCAGCGACACGACCTTCAGCACGGCCTACGGCCGCACGGGCAACGCGTACGACGTGCGCTACAGCCCGGGCGGATCGTCCGGCGGCTCCGTGACGGCCGTGACCGCGAACCTGTGCGTCTTCGCGACGGGTACCGACACGGGCAACTCGATCCGCATGCCGGCGGGCACGAGCTCGGTCGTGGGGCTCCTGCCCACGCGCGGGCTCGTGAGCATCGCCGGCATCCATCCGCTCGACTGGCTGCGCGACAACACGGGTCCGATCGCCCGCGACGTGACGGACGCCGCGCGCGCCCTGGACGTGATCCGGGGAGCCGACCCCGCCGACTTCCGCACCCGCGACTCGGCCGCGCACGCCGAGCCCGGTCCGTACGCGGGATCCCTGTCGGCCGGCGCGCTCCGTGGCAAGCGCTTCGGCGTGCCGGCGTTCATGATGAAGGAGGCGGCGCCGGGCGGCGGCTCGCCGATGCGCGGCACGCCCCTCCATGCCGACACGCGCGCGCTCTTCATGAAGAGCCTGGACGGCATCCGTGCCGCCGGCGGCACGGTCGTGCTCGACGACCCCATACTACCGGAGAGCTTCACCGAGCAGATCGAGAAGATCGACACCCGCGTCTACCGGCCCCAGGGCGTCGTGGCGTTGCTACGCGACAACGCGCCCCC
>JBJKSF010000158.1:0-12121 GCA_046704285.1 Longimicrobiales bacterium
GGCCCACCCTCGGCCGCACGAGCGGGATCGCCAGAGCCGCCAGGAGCGCGACCCCCCAGACCCAGCGGCTCCTGCCTCCCCGCAGGAGGCGAGCGTCGAGGAGCGCAGCCGCGCCCGCCACCAGCGCGCCGACCACCGTCGCGTAGAGCATCCAGAGAGCCAGCATGGTCACCTCCGCCTACGAGCGTCTTCGTAGATAGTACGCCGGGCGACCTCCGAAGTCAACGACATTTGTAGTTGCACATGCCGACCCGGACGCCCCGCCGGGTCGCCGCCGGCGGGCTCAGCTCCCGAGCACGGCCTCGATGCTCGCCAGCTCGTCCTCGTCGAACGAGACGTTGCCCGCGGCGCGCACGCAGTCCTGGATCTGGCCCGGCCTGCTCGCTCCGATGAGCACGCTGGTCACGGACGGGCGGCGCAGCAGCCACGAGAGCGCCATCTGTGCGAGAGACTGGCCGCGCGCGGCGGCGATTTCGTTCAGCGCGCGCGCCCTCGCCACGACCTCGTGCGTGACGTGCTCCGGGCGCAGGAAGCGCGGGTCCCGCGCGGCTCGCGAGTCCTCCGGGATCCCCTCCAGGTACCGGTCCGTCAGGAGGCCGCGGGCCAGGGGGCTGAACGCGATGCAGCCGACACCCTCGCGCTCGAGCACCCCGAGCAGCCCGTCCTCGGGCACGCGGTGCAGCATGCTGTACTTGGTCTGGTGGATCAGGCACGGCGTGCCCATCTCGCGCAGGAGCCGCACGGCCTCCACCGTGCGCTCGGGCCCGTAGTTGGAGATCCCGGCGTAGAGCGCCCTGCCGCTCCTCACCGCCTGGGCGAGCGCGCCCATCGTCTCCTCGAGCGGGGTATCGGGATCGGGCCGGTGGTGGTAGAAGATGTCCACGTAGTCGAGCCCGAGGCGCTCGAGCGACCGGTCCAGCGAGGCGAGCAGGTACTTGCGGGAGCCGCCGTCACCGTAGGGGCCGGGCCACATGTCGTAGCCCGCCTTGGTCGAGACGACGAGCTCGTCCCGCCACGCGGCGAGGTCCTCGCGCAGGATGCGCCCGAACGTCTCCTCGGCCGCTCCCGGCGGCGGGCCGTAGTTGTTCGCCAGATCGAAGTGCGTGATGCCCAGGTCGAACGCTCCGAGCACCATCGCCCGCGCCGTCTCGGCCGACGCGCCGCGCCCGAAGTTGTGCCACAGGCCGAGCGAGACGGGCGGGAGCGCGAGGCCCGAGCGCCCGCAGCGCCGGTAGAGACCTGAGCGGTCGTAGCGGTGGACGTCGGGCGTGTGCATGGCGTGGCGATCCTTCAGGCCGTCGACTTCGGCGTCGCAGGTGCGGATGCGGCCGATCCCGCCATCGCGGCCGCCCTGAGGAGGGCCCGGGCCTTGTTCAGGCTCTCCTCGTACTCCCGGGTCGGATCGGAGTCGGCGACGATCCCCGCCCCCGCCTGCACGTACGCCCTGCCGCCGGTGATCATCACCGTGCGGATCGTGATCGCGGTGTCCATGTTGGCGCCGCCGTAGCTGAGGTGGCCCACGGCGCCCGCGTACGTACCGCGCCGGACGGGCTCGAGCTCGTCGATGATCTCCATGGCTCGGATCTTGGGGGCGCCCGAGACGGTGCCCGCAGGGAAGCACGCCTTGAAGACGTCCATCGCCCGCACGCCCGGGCGCAGCCGGCCGTCCACCTGGCTCACGAGGTGCATGACGTGCGAGTAGCGCTCCACGACCATCAGCTCGGGGACGTGCACGGAGCCGTACTCGGCCACCCTGCCCACGTCGTTACGTCCGAGATCGACCAGCATGCGATGCTCGGCGAGCTCCTTCTCGTCGGCACGGAGCTCATCCGCCAGGTCCCGCTCCTCCTCCGGCGTGCGGCCCCGCGGCCCCGTGCCGGCGCTGGGCCGCACGGTGACGATGCCGTCCTGCGCGCGCACGAGCACCTCGGGGGAGCTGCCCACCAGGGTGACCCCGTCCAGCTCCAGGAAGTAGAGGTACGGAGAGGGGTTCAGCGAGCGCAGCGCCCGGTAGAGGTCGAACGGCGCGGCCTCCAGCCCGATGGCGAGCCTCTGGCTGAGGACGACCTGGAACGCGTCGCCGGCGCGGATGTAGTCGCGGATGCGCTCCACCCCGGCCTCGAACGCCTCGCGCGTCATCGAGCTCTCGAAGGAGGGATCCTGGTCGGGCTCCGCGGCGAGCGCGAGGGGAGCGGGCGGCGTGCCCTCCGTCAGGTCGCGCACCAGCGCATCGATGCGCTCGAGCGCGCCGTCGTAGCGGGCCCGCAGCCCGGCCTCGGGCAGACCGTCCTCGACGGGCACGGCCGCGATGGCCATCGCCCTTCCCCTGAGGTTGTCGATGGCCAGCACCGTGTCCGTGAACAGGAAGAGGCCGTCGGGCACATCCAGGTCGTCCGCCGGAGGGCTCGGCAAACGCTCGATCTGGCGTACGACGTCATACGCGAAGTACCCTACGGCGCCGCCCCAGAAGCGGGGCAGGCCGTCGACGTACGCGGGAGCGCGGGCCACGAGGCGCGCGTCCAGGTCGGCGAGGGGGTCGGCGGTCTCCACCGGACGCCACCCTTCCTCGGGCGTCCACCAGGACACCTGTCCCCGATGGAGCCGCCAGGCGGCGGACGGGCGTGTGCCCAGGAAGGTGTATCGGGCCCACTGCTCGCCGCCCGTCACGGACTCGAGCAGGAAGCCGAACGGAGGCCGGAACAGCTTGGCGTAGGCCGTCACGGCGGTGTCCACGTCGAAGAGGAACTCCCTCCAGACGGGAACGATACGGGACCGCCCGTCGCGGGCGAGTGCGAGGAAACGCGGGAACGGAGGGAAGGACTGCATCGATGGTCGTCGAGAGAGAGGCCACGCGCTGGCGCGCGTGCCGGGATCCATGAGCGCCCCAATGTCCGGAGGCGCTCCGCCGGCGTCAACGGCGGTGCTCGCCGTCGACACGGGAGGGACGTTCACCGACCTGGTGCTCGTCGCCGATGGCCGCGTGGAGATGCTCAAGATCCCCTCCACCCCGGCCGACCCCGCCGAGGCCGTGCTCGCCGGCGCCCTTCGCCTGCTGAGGGGCCGCGGCCCCTGGGTGCTGCTGCACGGATCCACGGTCGCGACCAACGCCCTCCTGGAGCGCTCCGGCGCGCGGGTCGTGCTCGTCACCAACGAGGGGTTCCAGGACGTGATCGAGATCGGGCGCCAGAACCGGCCCCAGCTCTACGCCCTGGTCGGACATCGCCCGCCACCCCTCGTGGCCCGCGACGACCGCATCGGCGTGCCGGGCCGGCTGGGCCCTCAGGGAGAGGAGGTGGCGCCGCTCGACGCCGCCGTTCTGGAGGCGCTCGCCACGCTGGTCGCCGAGCGGCAGGCCGGAGCCGTCGCCATCTCGCTGCTGCACTCCTACGCCAACCCGGAGCACGAGCGCGCGGTCGCGGAGGCCCTGGAGGCCACGGGCCTCCCGCTGTCCGTCTCCTCGGAGATCCTGCCCGAGTTCCGTGAGTACGAGCGCACGAGCACGACGGTCGTGAACGCGTACGTGGCTCCTCTGGCGTCGCGCTACCTGGGCCGTCTCGCGGAGCAGTCGGGAGCCGCCCGCATGACGGTCATGGGCTCCAACGGCGGCGCGCTCCCGGTCGCGCGGGCGCGCCGTGAGCCCGTCCACACGGTCCTCTCGGGGCCGGCCGGTGGGGTGGTGGGTGCGCTCACCTGGGCGCGCAGGGCCGGCCGCGACCGCGTGCTCTCGTTCGACATGGGCGGCACGTCCACCGACGTGTCGCTCTGCCCGGGCAGGCCACTCCGCAGCCGGGAGTTCGAGATCGACGGGCAGCCCATCGCGATCCCCGTCATCGACATCCACACGGTCGGCGCGGGAGGGGGCTCCGTCGCCCGGCTGGACGCGGGAGGGGCCCTCCGGGTCGGGCCGCAGAGCGCCGGCGCGGATCCGGGGCCCGTCTGCTACGGCCGGGGCGGCACGGGCGTGACCGTGACGGACGCGCACGTCTGGCTGGGACGCCTGCCCCCGGACGCGTTCCTGGGCGGGGAGCGACACCTGGACCGGGAGGCCGTGCGCGAGCCGCTCGGAGCGATCGCCCGCCAGATGGGAGCGGGTCCGGACGAGGCGGCCGAGGGCATCCTGGCCGTCGCCGACGCGGCCATGGAGCGTGCCCTGCGCGTGATCTCCGTGGAGCGCGGCTACGATCCGGCCGACTTCGCCGTGGTCGCGTTCGGCGGGGCGGGAGCCCTGCACGTGGCGGAGCTCACGGCCAGGCTCGGGGCGGAGCTGGCGCTCCTCCCCCCGGACCCCGGCCTGCTCTCGGCGTACGGGATGCTGGCGTCCCCCCTCAGCCGGGAGACGTCGCGCACCGTGCTGCTCTCGGCCGCGGACCCGGGGGCGCAGGCCTCCGTGACCGAAGCTCTCGACGAGCTCGAGCGCCGTGCCCGCTCCGAGATGTCGGAGGAGGGCGCCGACCCGGACGCGCTCGTCGCGGAGCGCCGGGTCGACGCGCGCTACCGCGGCCAGAGCTACGAGCTGAGCGTGGCGGACGACGACTGGATCGAGCGGTTCCACCGGGCCCACGAGGAGCGTTACGGCTACCAGAGCCCCCGCTCGGCGGTGGAGGCGGTGACGCTCCGGGTCACGGTGACCGCGCCCGCACCCGACATCGAGGCTCCGCGCCTCCCCGCGGCGACCGGCGCGCCTCCCCTGCAGGAGACCTCCGTGGTCTACCAGGCGCACCGCATTCCCGCCCACCGGGTGTGGCGGAAGGATCTCCGGGCGGGGCACCTGCTCGAGGGTCCGCTCGTCGTCCAGGAGTACAGCGCCACGACGTGGGTGCCACCCGGCTGGTCGATGGCGGTGGACGGGTGGGGCTGCCTGCACCTCCGCACGACCTCCCAGGAGTTATCTTTCCACCTTCCCTGAACCGGGACGCACAGGACGCCATGGCCGATCAGGACAGCAACGCCAACCCGACGACCTCCGCCGCGGCATTCGACCCCTCCGCTAGTCCGCCGTACTGGTGGGCGACGCTGGCGGGCGCAGTCATCTTCACGATCTACGCCATCACGCTGTCGCGCACCACCGCGTTCTGGGACACGAGCGAGTACATCACGGTGGCGCACATCCTGGGGATCCCGCATCCGCCCGGTAACCCGACGTTCGTGATCCTGGCGCGCGCGTGGACGGTGCTGCTCTCGCCGCTGGGGCTGCCGATCGCCGTGACCGTGAACCTGTTCGCCGCGCTCATGAGCGCGGGTGCGCACGCGTTCTGGTTCCTCGTCGTCTACTACATCCTGGGCTTCTTCTCCGAGGAGCGGCGCTTCCGCCTCGTCGGAGCTGGAGCCGCGGTGCTGGTGAGCGCCACGGCGTTCACGGTCTGGAACCAGTCGGACGTGAACGCGAAGGTCTACATGGTGAGCCTGTTCACGATCGCGATGCTCACGTGGATGGCGATCCGGTGGAAGTACCACCTGAAGGCGGGCACGGGCAAGGACGACAAGCTGCTCGTGCTGATGGTGTTCATCCTCGCGCTCAGCGTGGGCAACCACCTCATGGCGTTCCTGGTGGCGCCGGCGATCGGGGTCTACATCCTCATCGTGAATCCGCGCACGCTCCTGAACTGGCGTCTGTACGCGTGGAGCTTCGTGGCGGCGCTGCTGGGGCTGAGCATCCACATGGTGTTGCCGATCCGGGCCGCCCTCGACCCGGTCATCAACGAGGCGTCGCCCACCTGCCCGACCATCCCGTCCGCCGTGTTGTCGATCGTGACGTTCGGCAAGGCGGGCTGCCACAACCTCTCGGCGGTGCTCAACCGCAAGCAATACGACAAGCCGCCGCTCATCCCGCGGCTGGCTCCGTTCCGCTGGCAGCTTCTGAACTACCTGCAGTACTTCGACTGGCAGTGGGCCCGTGCGGTGGACGGCACGAACACGGTGTTCGCGACGCTGCGCATCCCGTTCACGATGCTCTTCACGGGGCTGGGCGTGTGGGGCGCCACGGAGCAATACAAGCGCAACAAGGAGACCTTCTGGTTCTTCGTGACGCTCTTCTTCACCGTGTCGGTCGCGCTCGTGTTCTACATGAACTTCAAGTACGGCTACTCGCTGAAGCCGAACCTCCCGTTCGACGACCACGAGGTGAGGGAGCGCGACTACTTCTTCATCGTGAGCTTCTCGGTCTGGGGGCTGTGGGCGGGGATGGGCATCGCGGCGCTGTGGCGCGACATGGCGCACCATCTGCGGGTGGGCATGCTGAAGGCGGCCCCGGTCCTGGGACTCGCGTTCCTTCCGCTCGTCATCAATTGGAACTGGGCGAGCAGGGCGTGGGACCACAGCGCGCAGGACTGGGCCTACAACCTGCTGATGAGCTGCGAGCCGTACGCGGTGCTCTTCACCAACGGCGACAACGACACGTTCCCGCTCTGGTACGAGCAGGAGGTGATGGGCGTGCGCCGAGACGTCACGGTGCTGGTGACGTCGTACCTGAACACGCCGTGGTACGCGAAGCAGGCCGAGCACATCACGAGGCCGTGCCCGGCCGGTATGACGGCCTCGGACGACTGGACGCTCAACTTCTGCCAGCGGCGCTACACCGCCGCCACCACGACGGCGGCGTACGTGGAGGACTCCGCGCAGGCGCACGGCAAGGTGCCCATCGTCGTCGGACATCCGATCGAGGAGCCGACCAAGACGATCCTGCCCCTCTCCGACTCGCTCATCGACCGGGTGGCCCACAGCTACGCGCAGCTCGACCACACGCAGGTCCTGCACCTGCACAACATCGTGGACACGCTCCAGGCCGGAACGATCCTCTATCCGTGGCAGCAGTACGCGCTGACGATCATCAACCAGGTGCTCGGCCAGAGGCCGGTCTACTTCTCGTCCAGCGGCGCCGCGGCGGGCCAGCTGGGCCTCAACGGCTACCTCGTGCGCGAGGGCCTGGCGTTCAAGCTGCACGACGGGCCGCTACCCGACTCGGCCGACCCGAACATCGTGGAGATGCCGAAGGGGCCCGACCGGCAGGTCACCGGCGCCTGGCTCGACCTGCCGCGCACGGCGAACCTGGTCGACCACGTGTTCCACCACCACACCGGCATCCCTGACAAGTGGGGACACTGGCCGGACCGCTCCACCATCGGCATCCCCAACTACTATTTCTGGACCTACCTGGCGCTGGCGCAGGCCGAGGTCGAGAAGGGCAACGCGAAGAAAGCCACCTTCTACCAGGGGCGCGCCGACGCCTGGGCGAGGCTGGGAAGCTGACGGGAAGGAGCCGGCGAAGACCGTCCGCGCCGCCGCCGCGGAATCCGGGGGCGGCGGCGCATGGCGCGGCCGCGCCGCGGCCTAGAGTTCCACGAGCGTGCCCAGGCCCCTCCGCTCCGCAGCCTCCAGGACCTCGGTCGCCACCGTGACGTCCTGCACGGCGATGCCGACCGACTTGAAGAAGGTGATCTGGTCCGGGGACTGCCGCCCGGGCCGGAGCCCCGCCACCACCTCGCCGAGCTCCGCCGCGATGACCCCCTCGTCCACGAGCCCTTCCGAGATCGGGCCGATGAGGTCGCCGGCCTCGGCGAGCACCGCCTCGCGCTGGTCCACTACGACGCGCGCCCGGCGGATCAGATCGGCGTCGACCTCCCGCATCTCCGGCGTGTAGGAGCCGACCCCCGTCACGTGGGCGCCGGGCTCGACGAGAGCCCCGGGGAAGACCGGCGTGCGGCTGGTGGTGGCGGTCACGACGACGTCTGCGCCGCGAACGGCCTCGGCCGGATCGTCCACGACCCGCGCGACCAGCCCGTCGAGCTCGCCGGCGAGCCGCTCCGCGGAGGCGCGCCGGCTGTCCACCACCCTGACCTCCTCGACGCGGCGCACACAGCGCACCGCCTCGAGCTGCGTGCGTCCCTGCACGCCCGCCCCGAAGAGGGCCACGATCCGCGCGTCGGGCCGCGCGAGCACGTCGGCGGCCAGCCCGCCGGCCGCGCCGGTGCGCAAGGCGGTCAACCACGTCCCGTCCAGGAGGGCCTTCACCTCGCCCGACTCCGGGTCGAGAACGAGGACGACCGCGTGGATCGCCGGCAGTCCACGCGCGGGGTTGTCGACGTTGACGGACACGACCTTCGCGCCTGTCGCCCCGGACCCGTGCAGGTGCGCTGGCATGAACAGGTGGACGCCGTGCGGGGTCTCGAGCGCGAGACGGACCGGCACGGTGGCCGCGCCGGTCGACAGGGCCGCGAACGCGCCGCGCATGGCCGCGATCGCGCCCTTCATGTCCACGGCGGCCCGTACGTCGGCCGAGGAGAGGATCCGGATCTGCATGGGAGTCGTCGGCTGGAGTGTGGGCTGGCCGCTGCGAGCACGAAGGTACGTGATGTCCGTCGCCGTGACGACGTCTCGACGGCCGACCGGAGGGTCGGCGCCGGGCCGGGAGGCCGGGAGGGGTGGCGGACCATGCCGCTGCGCCGCAGGATTGCGCTGCATGGGCATCCGCATCGGGATCGACCTGGGGGGCACGAAGATCGAAGCCGTCGCGCTGGACGAGCGCGGCCGCGAGCTGGCGCGCCATCGCATCGCCACCCCGCACAGCTACGCCGCCACGCTGGACGCCCTCGCCACGCTCGTGGCCCGCGTGGAGGGACAGGCGGACGGCACGGGGCCCATCGGCATCGGCATCCCCGGCACGATCTCCCCGGTGACCGGGACCGTGAAGAACGCCAACTCCACGTGGCTCATCGGGCGAGCCTTCGACCGGGATGTGGCGGAGCGCCTGCGCCGTCCCGTGCGCCTCATGAACGACGCCAACTGCTTCGCGCTCTCCGAGGCCGCCGACGGCGCCGGAGCCGGGGCGGAGGTCGTCTTCGGCGTGATCCTGGGGACCGGGGTGGGGGGCGGCATCGTGGTGCGCGGGCGCATCCTGGCCGGCGCCCAGCTCATCGGCGGCGAGTGGGGCCACAATCCCCTGCCGTGGCCCCGGGGCGACGAGGCTCCGGGCCCACCATGCTACTGCGGCCAGAAGGGCTGCATCGAGACCTTCGTGTCGGGGCCCGGCATGGAGCGCGACCACGCGGCGGTGACCGGGGCGCGGCGCACCACGCGTGAGATCGCCGCGCTGGTCGCGGAAGGCGACGAGACCGCGCGCGCCACCTTCGAGCGCTACGTCGACCGGCTGGCGCGCGGGCTGGCCAGCGTGATCAACATCGTGGACCCCGACGTGATCGTGCTCGGCGGAGGGATGTCCAACCTCGGCGGCCTGGCCGAGGCCACCCGCGCGGCGCTGCCCGCCCACGTGTTCACGGACGAGGTCACGACGCGCGTCGTGACGAACGTGCACGGAGACTCGAGCGGGGTACGGGGGGCCGCCTGGCTCTGGCAGCCGGGGGAAGGCCCGTAGACGGCACCGCCCGCGGGGGAACGTCCCCGGGGCCGCGCGCCCCGGTCCCGGAGCCGTCGTCAGGCGCGCGACACACGCCGCCCCGCCGGTCGGGGGACGGGCTCCCTGAGCAGGATCCGGCCGTCCCCGGCCGGAGCGGGGCGCAGCGGCATCCCACCCAGCGCGTCGTCCCGCAGCTCCAGGATCGCGTCGAAGAGCTCCGGACGGGCGTCGACCACCTCCCCCCGGCTGAACAGCACGATCCTGGGCACGTCCTGGAGCAACTCGCGCAGCAGGACCAGCGTGCGCATGCGCGCCTCCATCTCGAGGCGGTCGAACGGCTCCTCCACGACGAGCGAGGCGAGCACGCTTCCCCCCGCCGCCACCAGCGAAGCCGCGGCCAACCTCAGCGCCAGCCTGCCCACTGCCAGGTCCTCCTCGGACAGGGGCGTGAGCGGCCCGGTGTCGCCCTGCAGGTGGGCCGCGCCGTCGCGCCACGTCACGGCCAGGATCCTCCCGCCCGACATGCGTCCGAGGTAGCGGGAGGCCCGCGCCAGGAGGAGCTCGCGAGCCCGCGACAGCCGGGCGTCGCGGAGGCGCCGCAGCGCCACCGCGACCACGCCTCCCGGCTCCGCAGGCTCGGTGGCCCCCGCCGCGGCTCCGGCGGCGGCCGACTCCTCGAGCTCCGCGAGGCGCGCCCTGAGCAGCTCCACCCTCTCCGAGTTGGCGTCCAGCATCGCGTGCAGCCGCACCGACCGGCCCTCCAGCTCCTGGAGGTGGGCGGGCTTCGGCTCGAGCTGCTCCCACCGGCGCCGCCACCAGCTGCCGTCCTGCACCACGCTCTCCCAGTCCTCCTGCAGCTCGCGCAGGACCTCGTCGTAGTGGCTCTCCAGCACGCGGCCGCACGTCGGGCACGGGGCCTCGGGCCCGGCCTCCTCCAGGCGGCGCAGCCGCCCCTTGAGCTCACGGGCCCGGTCCCGGTAGGCGGCCAACGTCGTCTCGGCGTCCTGCCGCTCCCGCAGCCAGTCCATCGTCGCGACCTCGAGATCGCCGGCGAGCTCGACGGCGTCGGCGCGCAGCGCCTGCAGCCCGCGCTCCGCCGCCCGAAGCTCCGCGGCCGCCTGGACCGGATCCGTCCTCACGGCTCCGCGCCCGGCGCTCGAGGCCACGTCCCCGGCTCCGCCGGACCCCGCGCGCCGCGCCGCGGCCTCCACCGCGCACAGGCCTCGGGTGCTCGCCACCACCTCCACGGCCTGACGGAGGGCACCCTCCAGCGTCTCCGCGGTACGGCCGGCCCACAGGTCCCCGAGCACGTCGCGGGAAGGGGGCTCGTGCCGACGGACGAGGAACTCCGCCACGGAGCGCCGGGCCCGGCCCGACCCTCCGATGACGGCGGTGAGCCCGGGCAGGACCGAGGTGCTCACGCGGCCCACGCCGGGGACGTCGCCCTCGAGCGCATCCAGGGCCCCGATCGGGCGGGACGGATCGAGCGCGGGTCCGCCGTCGTCCGGCACCAACCCGCTCGCCACCTCCGCTGCGTCGGTACGCCGCACGCCGTCCCGCTCGAGCTCGTCCGCCAGTGCCTGCCTGAGAGCCCGTGGCGTGTCAGCGCCCAGCCACACCTCCCGCGGTACCTGCAGCCCGCTTCCCACCTCGACGGTGAGATGGAGCGCACGACGGCGCAGCGCGTCGAGCTGTTCGCCCTGGAGCGCCAGGAGATCCTCGGGCTCGACGCCCTCCAGCCTCAGGCGCACGATCTTCCCGTCGATTCCCCCAGGGACCTCTCCCGTCACCTCCCCCACCCGGCGGCGCAGGCGCCCCGGGTCCCCCGAGGCGACGCGGATCGGCGCCAGAGCCACGACCGCGCGCCCGGGGACGGGGCGGAAGTCCGACTCCTTCCGCTCCAGATCGACGACGAGGAAGCCCTTCTCCTCGGCGGCCTCGTCCCACGGGTCCAGGGCCACCCGCTCCAGCGACCCCGGGTACTGCACGCCCGGGGCCAGGCTCCGGCGCCTGTGCTCCCCACCCAGAGCGACGTAGCTCCAGTCCCCCGGATCCACGGGGACACCGTGATCCCCCCGCGCGCCGACCCGCCCGTGCACGACCAGCAGGTTCCAGCGCGCCCGGGGGTCCGGCTCGGGAACCGCGGCCGGGTCCCGGACGGCCGAGCGGTACGGGACCAGGCTGGCGTGGAGGTCGAGGCGCTCCATGATGATCGAGCGTGCGAGCCCCGTGGCCGCCTCGACGTTCGGGAACGTATCCAGCACGGCCAGCGCCCCGGGGTCGCCCGGCCGGCGGGGCGTGTCGCGAGGGCCCGCGACCATCAGCACGGGCGTGTCGGGCAGCGACGCGCGCAGCAGCTCCAGCCCACGGGACAGCACGACCAGCGCCCCGGCCGGGGGATCCGGCCGATCGAACACGTCTCCCGCGACGATCACCACGTCGGGACGGAGGCCCACGATCTCCTGGACCGCCCTCTCGAACGCCGTGGCCACGTCGCGCTCGCGCACGTCCGCGCCCCGCTCGACGCGGCCGTAGGCACGGAAGCCCAGATGCAGGTCGGAGAGGTGAGCGACGATCATGACTCGTCGTCGGCGGCTTCCGCGTCCAGGATCGCACCGTGCAGCAGCCCTCCGACCGAGACCAGGGCGAGCGCCGTCAGGATGAGCGAGGCAGGCGTCACGACCCGGGTCAGCGAGAGGCCGGTGGCCATGAAGCCCAGCGTGGCGCCCGCCGCCGCCGGGGCGGCCACACGCGCGGCGCGGCGCGAGGAGC
>JBJKSF010000159.1:0-15271 GCA_046704285.1 Longimicrobiales bacterium
AGCCAGGCGTCGGGTGGTCAACGAAGGAGTCGAGTGAGGTGTGGTGAGGTTGGAGGCCTTCGCCGGGGGCGGGGCGCGGGGCGCGGCCCCCCCCCCCGGGGTGGGGGGGGGTTTTGGCCGGGTGAAAGCCCGGCCCCTCGGGGGGGGGGGGGGGGGGGCCCCCCGCCCCCCCCCCGGCGAAGGCCTCCAACCTCACCACCCCTCACTCGACTCCTTCGTTGACCACCCGACGCCTGGCTCGCATCCGTGCGCGCGCGCGGCGGGAGGAGAATGCATAGATACGATGAACGCTCTGATCAGTGATCTCACCATATTCGCGCTCGCGATCTTCGTGGGCTACGAGGTGATCTCGCGGGTGCCGGTCCTCCTGCACACGCCGCTCATGTCCGGCACGAACGCGATCCACGGCATCGTGCTGGTGGGTGCCATCCTCGTCACCGCCACGGCGCACACCACGGAGCTACGCCTCGTCGGATCCCTCGGAATCATCCTCGGCACGATCAACGTCGTCGGTGGCTTCCTCGTGACCGACCGGATGCTGCTCATGTTCCAGAAGAAGCCCGCCAAGGGGGCCAAGGAATCATGACGACCATCCTGTCGGCGAACGACACGCGCTTCGCGTACCTGGTCGCGGCCATCCTGTTCATCGTCGGCACCAAGCAGCTCTCCTCGCCGAAGAGCGCGCGGACCGGGAACCTGGTGGCCTCCGTGGGGATGGCCATCGCGCTGACCGTGACGCTGATCAACGCCCGCTCCGGCGCCTACGCCTGGATCTTCGGCGGCATGCTGATCGGATCGGTCATCGGGGTCTACGCGGCGCGGAAGGTGCCCATGACCGCCATGCCGCAGATGGTGGCCCTCTTCAACGGGTCCGGGGGTGCCGCGGCCGCGCTGGTGTCCTCTCTGGGCTACCTCGACTTGATCCGCACGGGACGCGTGGTCTCCGTCGAGACGATGAGCGAGATCCTGCTCGGCACGCTCATCGGGGCCGTGGCCTTCACGGGGAGCCTGATCGCGTGGGGCAAGCTCCAGGCCGTCATCAGCGAGCGGGCGGTCACCTATCCGTTCCAGCGGCTGAGCAACGCGCTCCTCTTCCTCGGCATGCTGGCGCTGGGCGGGTGGCTCCTGTTCGGGCCGCGCTCGATGCCGGCGTTCCTGATCTTCATCGCCGCGTCGCTCCTGTTCGGGTTCCTGTTCGTGATCCCCATCGGCGGTGGAGACATGCCGGTGGTGATCTCGCTCCTCAACTCGTTCACGGGTCTCGCCACGGCGGCCACCGGGTTCACGCTGAACAACACGGTCCTCATCATCAGCGGCACGCTGGTGGGAGCCTCGGGAACGCTGCTCACGTACCTCATGTGCCGCGCCATGAACCGCTCCCTGAAGAACGTGCTCTTCAGCGCCTTCGGGGCCACCGCCGTCGAAGCGGCCGGCGCGGGGGCTGCGGCCGGAGGAGTCGCGCAGACGGTGCGTGACGTGTCCGCGGACGACGCGGCCACGCTCCTCGCCTACGCACGGGAGGTCATCATGATCCCCGGCTACGGCATGGCCGTCGCGCAGGCGCAGCACGTCGTCCGGGAGCTGGCGGACGAGCTCAAGTCCCGCGGGGTGGAGGTGAAGTTCGCGGTGCACCCGGTGGCGGGCCGCATGCCCGGGCACATGAACGTGCTCCTGGCCGAGGCGGACGTCCCCTATACGGATCTCTACGATCTCGACCAGATCAACGGCGATTTCGCGCAGGCCGACGTGGCGGTGGTGCTGGGAGCCAACGACGTCGTGAACCCCGCGGCGAGGACGGACAGGACCAGTCCGATCTACGGAATGCCGATCTTCGACGCGGACAAGGCACAGCACGTGCTCATCCTCAAGCGCAGCATGCGCAGCGGGTTCGCCGGGATCGAGAACGGGCTCTTCTACGACCCCAAGACGATGATGCTGTTCGGCGACGCGAAGGACTCGGTCAAGAAGCTCATCACGTCGGTGAAGGGCATGTGACGACATGAGCGCCCCGGCCGGCGGGTCATCCGAGCAGTCGGGCACCGGATTCGTCAAAGCCATCACCCTGACCGACGCCACGATGCTCGTGGCCGGGGCGATGATCGGGTCGGGCATCTTCATCGTCTCGGCCGACATGGGCCGATCGGTGGGCTCCCCCGGCTGGCTCCTGGTGGCGTGGCTGCTCACCGGGGTCATGACCTGCTTCGGCGCGCTGACGTGGGGCGAGCTCGCCGCGATGTTCCCGCGGGCCGGCGGCCAGTACGTCTTCCTGCGCGAGTCCTACGGACCCCTGGTGGGCTTCCTGTACGGATGGACCCTGTTCGCCGTGATCCAGACGGGGACCATCGCCGCCGTCGGGGTGGCCTTCGGGAAGTTCCTGGGCGTCCTGGCGCCCGGGATCTCTCCCGGTCTCTTCGGCTGGTTCCCGCACGCCTCGGCGTGCGTCGGGCTGCTCGGGTGCACCAACCCGTCGGAGGCGATCCAGTTCGGTCTCTCGCCGCAGCGCCTCGTCGCCCTGGCCGCGATCGTCGTCCTCACCTGGGTCAACCTGCGGGGCGTGCGCGAGGGGAAGTTCGTGCAGACCTCGCTCACGATCGTGAAGACCGGCGCGCTCTTCATCCTCATGGGTCTCGGGCTCACGGTCGGACGCAACGCGACGGCCCTGGCCGCCAACTTCGGGCATGGCGCCTTCTGGGGGCACGTGCCCATCACCGGCGCCTGGGTCGTGGCCTTCGGGGCCGCGTTCGTCGGATCGCTCTTCTCGAGCGACGCCTGGAACAACGTCACGTTCGCCGCCGCCGAGGTGAAGAACCCGCAGCGCAACCTCCCGCGCGCGCTGATCATGGGCACCGGGCTGGTCACCCTGCTCTACTTCCTGACGAACGTCTCGTACCTGAGCGTGCTGCCCTTCCACGGGGACCCGGCAGGAGCCACGGTGCTGGCCCGCGGCCTGACGCACGCGACGCAGGATCGCGTGGGCACCGCCGCCATGCAGCAGATGTTCGGTCCGGCGGGTGGCATGATGATGGCGATCGGGATCCTCATCTCGACCTTCGGCTGCATCAACGGCCTCATCCTGGCGGGGCCGCGGGTCTACTACGCGATGTCGCGGGACGGGCTGTTCTTCAAGGCGGCGGGCTCGCTCAGCGCCCGGCAGGTGCCGGCGGTCGGGCTCGTCCTCCAGAGCCTGTGGACCGCGGCGCTCTGCCTGAGCGGGACGTACGGGCAGCTCCTGAACTACGTGATCTTCGCGAACCTCGTCTTCTACGTGCTGACGAGCGCGGGGCTGTTCATCCTGCGGGTGCGGCGCGCGGACATCGAGCGGCCCTACAAGGTCGTAGGCTATCCGTTCGTCCCGGCGGTGTACCTCGCGATGGCCGCAGGGGTCATGACGCTGATCCTGCTGTCGCCGCCCTCCCGGGCCGAGGCGGTGTCCGGCCTGGTGATCGTGGCCGTCGGCATCCCCGTCTACCTCCTGTGGCGTGCGCTGGAGAGGCGCAAAGGCGGTACCGGGGGCCCGGGCGAGGTCCCGCGGGAACGCCAGCACGCCGCCTGACCCCGCGGCAGAGGCCGCCGCCGTACGTCCGCCTGCGCTCCTCCGGAGCAGCGTCCGTTCCACCGCTGCCCTCGGTTGCGGGCGCAGCTGACCCGGATGCAAGTTGAGGCCCCGTTTCGCAGCCTCTCGGAGCCGCCCGTGAAGTCCCCATTCCGCTTCCTTCGCATCGCCGCGCGCCTGCCCCTCCATCCCCTGACGCCGGTCGTCCTCGCCAGCGCGATCCTTCTCCTGGCGCCGCGGCCCACCCGCGCGCAGGTGCCCGACACGACGCTGTGGAGCGGCACGATGCGCTGGCGCAGCATCGGCCCCTACCGCGGCGGGAGGACCGTTGCGGCCGTGGGCATCCCGAGCCGGCCCGACGTCTTCTACATCGGCGTGGTGGACGGCGGCGTCTGGCGGACCGACGACGCCGGCCGCACGTGGCACCCGATCTTCGACCACGAGCCGACCCAATCCATCGGCGCCATCGCCATCGCGCCGAGCGATCCCGACGTGATCTACGTCGGCAGCGGCGAGGGCCTGCAGCGCCCCGACCTCTCCGTCGGCGACGGCATGTACAAGTCCACCGACGGCGGCCGCACGTGGAAGCACCTCGGCCTCGACGACGCCGAGCAGATCGCCCAGATCGTCGTGGACCCGCACGACCCGAACCGCGTGCTCGTCGCCGTCCTGGGCCACCCGTACGGCCCGAATGCGACGCGGGGGGTCTTCCGCTCGACCGACGGCGGGCGCACCTGGGACAAGGTGCTCTACAAGGGCGAGAACACCGGAGCGATCGACCTGGTGCTCGACCCGGCGAGCGCGGACACCGTCTTCGCAGTCCTGTGGGCGGCGCGGCAGCAGCCCTGGGAGACGGCGAACGCCAACTCGCTCACCCTCTCGGCCGACAACGGCCTCTATCGCTCCACCGACGGTGGCGCCACGTGGGCGCCGTTCGGCACCGGCCTCCCCACCGCCGCGGACGGCGTGGGACGCATCGGGCTCGGCACGTGCCGCGCCGAGCCGCACGTCATGTACGCGGTGGCCCCCGACGGGCGCGCGTCCGGCCTGTACCGGAGCGACGACGGCGGCGCCACCTGGCGGCTGGTCAATCGCGACCCCCGGCTCTGGGAGCGGGACGGCGACTTCAGCGAGGTGAAGACCGACCCGAAGAACTGCGACGTCGTCTACGACGTCGACGTCTCGTCGTGGAAGAGCACGGACGGGGGCCGGCACTTCGTCGGCTTCAAGGGCGCGCCGGGAGGCGACGACCCGCACCGGATCTGGGTCAATCCGGACGATCCGCGGGTCATGATCCTGGCCGGCGACCAGGGAGCCGCGGTCAGCCTGGACGGTGGCGAGACCTGGTCGAGCTGGTACAACCAGCCCACCGCGCAGTTCTACCACGTCATCACGGACGACCAGTTCCCGTACCGCGTCTACGGCGCTCAGCAGGAGAGCGGCTCGGCGGGGGTGCTGAGCCGCGGGAACGACGGGCAGATCACCTCGGCCGACTGGCATCCCGTGGGCGCGGAGGAGTACGGCTACGTCGCGCCCGACCCGCTGCACCCGGACATCGTCTACGGCGGGAAGGTGACCAGGTACGACATGGTGACCGGCGACGTGCAGAACGTGGCGCCGATCGCGCCGCCGGGCGTGCACTGGCGCTTCGTGCGCACCGAGCCGCTGCTGTTCAGCCCGGTGGACCCGCACATCCTCTACTTCGCGGGCAACGTCGTCTTCAAGACCCTGGACGGAGGGCGGAGCTGGACGGTGATCAGCCCCGACCTGACGCGGAAGGACCCCACCGTCCCCGCCAACATCGGCCCCTTCGAGGCCGTGGACCCCGAGCACGGACACCATCGCGGCGTGGTCTACACGATCGGGCCGAGCTTCACGCGCGTGAACCTGATCTGGGCGGGCACCGACGACGGGCTGATCTGGGTCACCCACGACGGCGGCGCACACTGGCGGAACGTGACGCCGCCCGCGCTGACGCCGTGGAGCAAGGTGAGCCTGATCGCGGCGAGCCACACCGACACCCTCGAGGCGTACGCGGCCGTCAACCGATTCCGACTGGACGACATCGACCCCTACGTCTATCGGACGCGGGACGGCGGACGGACGTGGACGGAGATCGTGGACGGCCTCCCGCGCGGCGCGGTCGTGAACGCCGTGCGCGAGGACCCGCGCGTGCCGGGCCTGCTCTACGCGGCCACCGAGCTGGGCGTGTTCGTGAGCTTCGACGACGGGGGGCGCTGGCGGCCCCTGCAGCTCGACCTGCCGCGCACGTCCGTGCGCGACCTGTGGGTCCACCAGAGCGATCTCGTCGCCGGCACGCACGGCCGCGGCTTCTGGATCCTCGACGACATCGAGCCGCTGAGGGACATCGCCCGCGCGGTTCGTGCAGGGCGCTCGAGCACCCTGTGGCCCGCCGCCCACCTCTATCCCCCGGAGCTCACCTACCGGGTGCGCTGGGACCGCTACACCGACACCCCGCTGCCGCCCGAGGAGCCGGCGGGCGAGAACCCACCGGACGGCGCCATCCTGCAGTACTGGCTCCCGAGCGGCGTCACCGGGCCCGTCACCCTGGAGATCGTCGATTCCCGTGGCCGCCTCGTCCGGCGCATCAGCTCCGCGGATGCCCCGGAGCCACCCGACTCCTCGGCGAACGAGCCCCTGTACTGGGCGCGCCCGTGGCGCGGCCTCTCGGCCGAGCCGGGCTCGCACCGCTACATCTGGGACCTGCGCTACCCCCCGCCGCCGGCCACGCATCGGGGCTACGGCATGCAGGCCATCGTGCACGACACCCCGCTCAGCCCGCGGGGCGTCTGGGTCCTGCCGGGTCGCTACACCGTGAGGCTGACGGTGGACGGCAGGTCGTACACCCGGCCGATGACCATCCGCATGGATCCGCGCGTCCACACGACTCCCCGGAGTCTCGAGCAGCAGTTCCAGCTCGCGATGCGGATCGTGGACACATGGCGGAGGGACTCCCTGGCGCTGGCCGACGCGCAGCGGGACCGCGCGCGGCTGGAGAGCCTCCGCGGCGCGGCCGGCCCCGGAGCGCGCGCGGATTCGATCGCGGCGCTCGTGGCCCGGATCGGAGCGGTGGCGGGTGCGGGTGGCCGAGGCTTCTTCGGAGGTGGGCGCGGCGGCGCGCCGCGGGGCCCCACGCTGGCCAGCCTCGACGGCGAGATAGGAGGCCTCTACCGTATCGTGGAGGGCGCGGACGACGCGCCGACCACCCAGGCCGTGGCGGCCGTCGGGGTGGCGGAGCGCGCGCTGGCGTCGCTGACGCGGCGGTGGGAAGTCCTGAAGGGAGAAGCGGCGGAGCTGCTCGGTGGTTGAGCCGGCGCGCGTGGACGTGAACGAGGGGCGCCCGCCTCGGGCGGAAGCGCCACCGTACGAAATGAGGTATGGATGACCAGCGAAGAGGCATACGAGAAGGGAAGGCCCTTCACCGAATTTCTCGAGGCCGTCGAGGCGAACGAGGACCTGTGGCGGGCCATCACGGAGCGCGCGGTGCTCCACGACGAATCCGTGGAGCGCATCGCCGCCGTCGGAGGGCGCTGGAGACTGCTCGTCCTCGCCGACGATTGGTGCGGCGATGCGGTGAACACCGTGCCCGTCATCGCCCGTCTCGCGGACGCCTGCCCGAACCTCCAGCTGCGTATCCTCGGCAGGGAGGAGTTCCCCGAGATCATGGACCGGCATCTCACGGGCGCATCGCGTTCCATCCCGGTCGCCATCCTCATCGACGAACGAGGAACGGAGCGAGGGTGGTGGGGCCCCCGGCCGCGCGTCCTGCAGCGCTGGTTCGAGGACGTGGGTCGAGGCATGGACAAGGCCGAACGGTATCCCCGGCTGAGGCGGTGGTACGCCCGGGACCGCGGGGTCAGCACGTGCGAGGAGATCGCCGACCTGGTCTGGTGTGGAGCCCGCGGAGCCGGGAGATACGAGGGCACCCACCCCTGCGAGGAGATCCGCGCCGCGTGAGTCACCCGCTACGGCCGGAGTAGCTCGCCACCCCCCTCGCCCCGTGCGGCCACCTCTTCGGGAGGTGGCATGTCGCGGAAGAACACGTAGTAGAGCACGCCGTTGACGAGCTGAAGCGCCGCCCCGATCACGAAGGGCAGCTCGAGGGACACGTGCTCGAAGATGTAGCCCGCACCCAGCTGGCTGAACACCTGCGCTCCCTGCGAGGGCACGTTCGCCAGGCCCGCCACGGATGCGCGCTCCTCCGGGTCGGCGAGGGCCATCTGGTACGACTGGCGCAGGGGCATCGCGGTACGCGCGGCCAGCATGCGCACGAGGTAGATGCCTGCCGCGATCCAGAACGTCGGTGCCACCGCCATGGCCGCGAGCAGCGTCGCCTGCACCATGCGCCCGATGAACACGGCGCGGATGAGCCCGAGCCTGCGTGCGAGAGACGCCGCGCTCAGGTTCGAGAACATGGAGGTGACGTTGATGATCGAGTACACCAGCCCGATCGTCGCGGCGCTCGCGCCGAAGCGTGTGTAGAACCAGTACGTGATGAACGGGCCGAACAGACCCACGGCCAGCCCGTTGACGGCGTTCGCGGCCCAGAGCCGGTAGAGCAACGGCCGGGAGCGGCGGGGGAAGCGAGGAGCGCGCCGGCGCGCTCCGTCCGCGCCTCGTGCGGACCGCTGGTCCACGATGGGCGCCGCGACCGCCACGGCGGCCAGGGCCAGCAGGGCCATGACCAGGAACGCGACGCGGAAGGGCGCGAGCCCCCGCAGCCCGAACGCGCGCGCGAGCTGAGGCGCCCGCGCCAGCTGGCCCCCGACGGCGGCGCCCAGGGCCGAGGAGAACGCCAGCCTCCCGAAGACGCTGTTGCGGCGGATCGCCGGGGTGGCGTCGGCGACGTACGCTTGCTCCGCCGGCTGATACGGGCCGACGTTCCCGCCTCCGCCGGCGCCCGCCCCGCGGCCGAGCGTGCCCAGGGCCGCCATGACGAACAGCACGGGAACGTTCCGCGTGACCACGAAGGCCAGCGCCGCGAGGGCCGCGAGCAGCGGGATGACCAGGATGAAGAACTTGCGGCCGAACTGGTCGGAGAGGAGCCCCACGGCCGTGGACATGAGTGCGCTCGTGAGCGCGACGAGCGCGAAGAGCTCGCCGAGGCGGAACGCGCCGAACCCGATCCGGACCAGGTAGATCGGGACGATCACCCCGGCCAGCGCCCGCATCGCGCTCATGAGCGTCCGGGCGCCCATGAGCAGACGGACGTCGTGCGTCATCCACGGCGGGCGCACCCCGTCCCGGATTCGGTTCATCTCCCTCCCGGTCCGCTCACTTGCTTCGTGCAGGGCGGAAGATCATCGCGTGCCCCCCCGGGCGCATCAAGGCGCTCCGTCCGTCGGTCCACGGTCGACGGCTTTGCGCTGGTCGGGGTAGGCACCAGATTGCAGCGAGAGACAGGAGGGAGAGATGACGAAGAGATCCGACACCGAGGCAGGCGGGGTCCCCATGGCGCGCACGGATGCTGGAGCGAGGTCGAATCGTGACTGGTGGCCGAGCCAGCTGAACCTGAAGGTCCTCCAGCAGAACGGTCCGCAGTCCAATCCGATGGGCGAGGCGTTCGACTACGCCGAGGAGTTCGGGAAGCTCGACTTCGAAGCCCTCAAGAGGGATCTGCACGCGCTGATGACCGACTCGCAGGACTGGTGGCCGGCGGACTACGGCCACTACGGGCCGCTCTTCATCCGGATGGCGTGGCACGGCGCGGGCACCTACCGCGTCGGGGACGGCCGCGGCGGGGCGGGCTCGGGGCAGCAGCGCTTCGCGCCGCTCAATAGCTGGCCCGACAACGTGAACCTCGACAAGGCGCGCCGGCTGCTCTGGCCGATCAAGAAGAAGTACGGCAGCAGGATCTCGTGGGCCGATCTCATGATCCTTGCCGGCAACTGCGCCCTGGAGTCGATGGGGCTCGAGACCTTCGGCATCGGCGGCGGGCGCGAGGACGTCTACGAGCCCGAGGAGGACACGTATTGGGGATCCGAGGCCGAGTGGCTCGGCGACCAGCGCCACTCCGGCGAGCGGGATCTCGAGAACCCCCTGGCCGCCGTCCAGATGGGTCTGATCTACGTGAACCCGGAGGGCCCGGGCGGCAAGCCGGACCCGGTCGCGTCCGGGCGGGAGGTCCGGGAGACGTTCAAGCGCATGGCGATGAACGACTACGAGACCGTCGCGCTCACGGTCGGCGGGCACACGTTCGGCAAGACGCATGGCGCCGGCGACCCGGCGCTGGTCGGGCCCGCGCCGGAGGGCGCCGGGATCGAGGAGCAGGGCCTGGGCTGGAAGAGCAGCTTCCGCAGCGGCAAAGGGGGCGACCAGATCGGCAGCGGTCTGGAGGGCGGATGGACGCCGACCCCGACGCAGTGGGACAACAGCTATCTGGACATGCTGTTCGGCAACGAGTGGGAGCTGACCAAGAGCCCGGCGGGCGCCTGGCAGTGGACGCCGAAGGAGGCGACGGACCGGAACATGGCGCCGGCCGCCGACGATCCGTCGAAGCGGGTCCCCATCATCATGACCGATGCGGACATGGCCATGCGCATGGATCCCATCTACGAGCCGATCGCGCGGCACTTCCACGAGCATCCCGACGAGCTCGCGGACGCGTTCGCCCGGGCTTGGTTCAAGCTCACCCACCGCGACATGGGCCCGCGCTCGCGATATCTCGGCCCGGAGGTCCCCGACGAGGAGCTGATCTGGCAGGATCCCGTTCCACCGCTCGACCACGAGCTCGTGGACGCGGCCGACGTCACCGACCTCAAGGCGAAGATCCTCGCCTCGGGGCTGTCGATCTCCGAGCTGGTCTCGACCGCCTGGGCGTCCGCGTCGACCTTCCGCGGCTCGGACAAGCGCGGCGGGGCGAACGGCGCGCGCATCCGTCTCGCGCCGCAGAGGGACTGGGAGGTCAACCAGCCCGCCCGGCTGGCGAAGGTGCTGAAGGCCCTCGAAGGAATCCGGAAGGAGTTCGACGCCGCGCAGAAGGGCGGAAGGAGGGTGTCGCTCGCCGACCTGATCGTTCTCGGCGGGTGCGCCGCCGTCGAGCAGGCGGCGAAGAAGGCGGGCCATCGGGTGGAGGTGCCCTTCACGCCGGGGCGCACCGATGCCGAGCAGGAGCAGACCGACGTGGACGCCTTCGCCGTGCTCGAGCCGGTGGCCGACGGGTTCCGCAACTACCAGAAGGCCAGGTACGCCGTGCGGGCGGAGGAGCTGCTGCTCGACAAGGCGCAGCTCCTGACGCTGACCGCGCCCGAGATGACGGTCCTCGTCGGCGGCATGCGCGTGCTGAACACGAACTACGCGCAATCCCGGCACGGCGTCTTCACCGAACGCCCCGAGACGCTCACCAACGACTTCTTCGTCAACCTGCTCGACATGAGGACCGAGTGGAAGCCGACCTCGGACGACGCGGACGTGTTCGAGGGCCGCGATCGGGCGAGCGGCGAGCTGAAGTGGACCGGCACGCGCGTCGACCTCGTGTTCGGCTCCAACTCGCAGCTGCGCGCGATCGCGGAGGTCTACGCGCAGGACGATGCGCAGGACAAGTTCGTGCGGGACTTCGTGGCGGCGTGGAGCAAGGTCATGAACGCGGACCGCTTCGACCTTCGCCGGCGCTCGGCCGGGCGTGCTTCACTACGGGAGGCGACGAGATGAAGAAGCTCGCCGCGACGCTGACGGTATCGGGAGTGCTGGGCTTCCTGATCCTGGAGGCCCTCAAGATCCTGCTGGCGCCCGTGGCCGCATGGCTCCTCGGCGTCGTGGTCCTGATCCTCCAGGTCGTGCTCGTCGTCCTCGGCATCGGCCTCGCCCTCACGGTCCTCGCGCTCTCCATCTGGGCGTACCGGCGCTACCGCAGGTCCCATCCCGCGGAGTCGGCCGAGTAGAGAGGGCTCGGACCTCCGGGGCCGGGAGCCGCTTCGGCACCCTCCCTTGACTTGAGCACCCACGCCGGCGGAGGTTGGGGTGTTCCGCCGGCAACGGAAGCCTCCCCGCGCTTCGGCGCCTCCTTCCGCGCGCCCGGCTCGACCCTCCCTCCGGCCCCGGGGACACCATGGAGTTCGGCTGGAACCCCCGTACCTGGGTGTCCCTGAAGCCCTTCGGACTCGGGGAGGAGAAGCCCCACCACTACCGGGACATGGCCCGCGTCTGGTGGGAGAACCGGGACGAGCTCGAGTACGGCATGCGCATCCTCCGCGACGGCGTGTGCGACGGGTGCGCCCTGGGCACCACGGGGATGCGGGACTTCACGATCGACGGGGTCCACCTGTGCACGGTGCGCCTGGAGCTCATGCGCCTGAACACGATGGGCGCGCTGGACCCCGCCCGCCTGGAGGACGCCTCGGCCCTGGAGGCGCTGCGCGGCGACGAGCTCAGGGCCCTGGGACGGATCCCGTTTCCCATGATCCGGCGCAGCGGCGAGCGCGGCTTCCACCGGGTCTCGTGGGAGGAGGTCCTCGACTTCCTGGTCGAGCGCCTGGCGAGCGCGGATCCCCGGCGACTGGCCTTCTACCTGACGTCGCGCGGCATCACCAACGAGACGTACTACGTCACCCAGAAGGTCGCGCGCGTGCTGGGCACGAACCACGTGGACAACTCGGCGCGGATCTGCCACGCCCCCAGTACGACCGCCCTCAAGGAGTCCCTGGGCGTGGCGGCTTCCACGTGCTCGTACGCGGACTGGATCGGCACGAACCTGTTGGTCTTCATCGGCTCGCACGTGGCCAACAACCAGCCGGTGGCCACCAAGTACATGTACCGCGCCAAGGAGCGGGGCACGCGCATCGCGGTGGTGAACTCCTTCCGGGAGCCCGCCATGGAGCGCTACTGGATCCCCTCCATCTTCGACTCCGCCCTCTTCGGCACCCGCCTGGCCGACACCTTCGTGCCGGTGCACCAGGGCGGCGACGTCGCTTTCCTCAACGGCGTGCTCAAGCACCTGCTGGAGACGGGCGGGGTGGACCGCGCCTTCGTGGAGGCCCACACGACCGGCTTCGACGCCGTGGAGGCGAGCCTGGCGGCCCAGTCCTGGGAGGACCTGGAGCGGTTCAGCGGCGTGTCCCGGGACGACATGCGCGCCTTCGCGGAGATGGTGGCGGCGGCCGAGAGCGCCGTCTTCGTGTGGAGCATGGGCATCACGCAGCACCGCTTCGGGGTGGACAACGTGCAGGCCATCCTGAACCTCGCGCTGGCGCGGGGCTTCGTGGGCCGGGAGAAGTGCGGGCTCATGCCCATCCGCGGCCACTCGGGGGTGCAGGGCGGCGCGGAGGTGGGCGCGGTCCCGTGGAAGTTCCCCGGGGGGAGGGACGTGGGCCCGGAGAGCGCCGCGGAGATGAGCGAGATCTGGGGCTTCGAGGTCCCGGAGTGGCGGGGGCTCTCCGCCGTGGAGACGATCCACGCCGCCCACCGGGGAGACATCGACGCGCTCTGGGCCATCGGCGGGGACTACCTGGGCACGTTGCCGGACCCGGACTACTGCCGGGAGGCGCTGGAGCGCGTGCCGCTGCGCGTCCACCAGGACATCGTCGTGTCGCGGCAGATGCTCGTGGAGCCGGCCGACACGGTGGTGCTCCTCCCCGCCACCACCCGCTACGAGCAGCCCGGGGGCGGAACGGAGACATCCACCGAGCGGCGGATCTATTTCAGCCCGGAGATCCCTGGACGACGGATCGGCGAGGCCCGGGCCGAGTGGACGGTCCTCGCGGAGATCGCCGCGCGCGTACGCCCGGAGCGGGCCCGCGCCGTGGACTTCGCCGACGCGCGCGGCGTGCGCGCCGACATCGCCCGGGCGGTGCCCTTCTACGACGGCATCCAGCACCTGGCCCACAAGGGCGACACGGTCCAGTGGGGCGGGCCCATGCTGTGCTCGGGCGGCCGCTTCGGCCATCCCGACGGCCGCGCCCGCTTCCGCGCGCTGCGCCCCCCGGAGCTGGACATCCCCGAGGGGCACTTCCACCTGAGCACGCGCCGGGGCAAGCAGTTCAACTCGATGATCCAGGCCTCCCGGGATCCCCTCACCGGCGGCACGCGCGACGACGTCTTCATGGCCGAGGACGACGCGCGTCGCCTGGGCCTCTCCGACGGAGACCCGGTGACGCTGCGCTCCGAGGTGGGGACCTTCCGGGGCCGCTGCCGGACCGCGCCCATGAAGGCGCGCAACCTGCAGGTCTTCTGGCCGGAGGGGAACCGGCTCATCCGCCGCGACGTCGTGGAGCCCCGGTGCGGCATCCCGGACTTCACCGCCGTGGTGGAGGTGGTGGCGGGGCACGTCGACGACGCAGCGGCCGGGGAGCCCGGCGTCCCCGCGAGGAAGGCCGGGGAGGCGGCAGCCCGATGATGGGAAGCCGGAAGGCCGCGCGCGCGGTGCCGGTGGCGCGCCACCGCGGGGACGGCATCGAGCGCACCCGGGACGAGCTGGCCGTGGAAGAGCCCCTGGAGATCCGTGTCTCGCGGGTCGCCGACAGCGGCCGGAGGGTGTCGGAGGCGTTGGCGGTTACCATGCGCACACCCGGCAACGACTACGAGCTCGTGGCGGGTTTCCTGCACGGCGAGGGCATCGTGGCCTCCGTCGAGGCGCTCCAGGAGCTCACGTATTGCCGCGGCAAGGATCCCGAGGGAGCCCAGACGTACAACGTCGTCGAGGCCCGACTCGCCCCGGGGGTGAGCTTCGACGCCGAGGCGCTGCGCCGGAACTTCTTCACGTCGTCGAGCTGCGGGGTGTGCGGGAAGGCCTCCCTGGATGCCGTGCAGGCCCGGGGGTGCCGCCCGGTGGAGAGCGACCTCACGGTGGCCGCCGGCCTGGTGGCCTCCCTTCCCGGGCGCCTGCGCGAGGGACAGGGTGTCTTCTCCCGCACCGGAGGCCTCCACGCCGCCGGGCTTTTCGGTCCCGACGGTGCTTGCTCCGTGGTCCGGGAGGACGTGGGCCGGCACAACGCGGTGGACAAGGCCGTCGGGCACATGCTGCTGCACCGGGAGCTGCCGGCAGCGGACCGGGTCCTGGTGGTGAGCGGGCGCGCCTCCTTCGAGATCCTGCAGAAGGCGGTGGCGGCGGGCGTGCCCGTCGTGGTGGCGGTGGGAGCGCCGTCGAGCCTGGCGGTGGACCTGGCCGCGCGCTTCGGCGTGACCCTCGTGGGGTTCGCCCGCGACGGCGGCTTCAACGTCTACGCCGGCGAAGAGCGCATAGGCTGAGATGACCGCACCGGGCGGCCGAGGCACCCGTGCCCGCCTCCTGGGGGCGGTCCTGGCCGGAGGCGAGGGTCGCCGCTTCGGCGGCCCGAAGGCCGGCGCCACGGTGGCCGGCGTGCCCATGGTGCGCCGGGCGGTGGACGCTCTGGCAGCCGTGGCTCCCGAGGTCGTCGTCGTGGCGCCGAGATCCGTCCCTGAGGTGGGCCGGGAGACGGCGATCGTCCCCGACGCGACGCCGGGAAAGGGCCCGCTGGGGGGGCTGGAGGCCGCCCTCCGGGAGGCGGCGGCGCGCGGGCTCGACGGCGTGCTCCTCCTGGCGTGCGACCTCCCCGCGGTGAGCCCCGCGCTCCTGGCGAGCGTGGTGGATGCCCTCGAGGGCGCCCCCGCGTCCGCCCCGGCGCGCGCGGGCGGAGGGATCGAGCCGCTGTGCGCGGCCTACCGGACCGGGACGCTGGCCGCGGTGGAGCGCCGCCTCGCCTCGGAGGACCTCTCGCTCCACGCCCTCTTCCGGGACGTGGG
>JBJKSF010000160.1:0-7885 GCA_046704285.1 Longimicrobiales bacterium
CGTCTCCGCCGCTGGCTCGCGCGGCGGAGACGGCCGACTCGAACAGCTCGCGCGCGCGCCGGGCGTCGCCTCCCGCCCGGGCGCGCTCGGCTTCGATGAGGAGGTGCTTGTGGCCGTAGTTCGCCGGGGCCCCACGCGCCCAGCGTGCGAGCATCCGGGCGCGCCGGGCCGCGAACCGATCGAGGGCGCGGCTCCCCGGGTCCGCCGTCAGCGCGTCGACTGCCGCCAACGCGGCGTAGAATCGGATGATCGGGATGTACGGCATCGACGTGACGGCGTCGATCCTCCGCTCGGCTTCCTCGGCGTGAAGTCGAGCCTCGTCCACGTCCCCGAACCACACCGCGAGCTGCAGCTTGAGCGCGTGGTAGAAGCACAGGTGCGTCTGGTCGGTCGCCGCCGCGTGCCGCTCATGCATCTCCGCCTCGTCGTAGTGCGGGCCGGCGAGCCGCGTGCCTCGTTCCGAAGGCTCCCTGAGGTTGACCACGGCCTGGCGGAGCAGCCGGCCGGCGTCGGCTGCCCCGACGTCCTGCGCGAGCAGGCCCTGCATGGCGCCGACGTCCTCCTCCAGCTCCGCGAGGTCGTGCCCGGCCTGGAGTCTCCAGAGCAGCCGATAGAACGTGGCCCACACGGCCTCGAACTGCGAGCCACTGTCGATCCCCAGACGCCACGACTGGGCCAGCGGCTCGATGCACTCCCCGAGCGGCGCCTTCCAGTGCTTCACGAAGTTGCCGAACACGAACAGCGCCTTGGAGCGGAAGGCGGGGGCGTTGAACCGCTCGGCGACCCGTTGCCCGACGAGCGCGAACCGGTACCCCGCGTCGTAGTCGCCGACCACGCCGCACAGGCTGATGGCGTAGGTCGAGTAGCCGAATGCCGAGACCGGGCTGTTGCCCCGTCGGACCGACAGGCGGACCAGGCGGAACACGAGCAGCGGAAAGAGCGCGTGTCCCGACCGGAATGCCGCCGGGATGATGCGCTCGATCATCTGCATGGCCATGATGGTCCGGCGGTCGCTCATGGTGGGAAGCTCCGCGAGCGACTCGATCGACCGGCCTCCGAGCGCCATCTTCGTGCGCATGAAATCCGCGACGATCGACGCTCTGGACGGAGCCGCGGGAAAGGCGACGCCGAGCTCCCGCAGCGCCTCCAGCCCGTGCGTAAGGGCGAGGTCCTGTCGGTCGCGGGCGTACGCCACCATGACCCGGGTCTCACGCGCCCTGAAGGCATCGAGCGCGGAGTGCGCGTGTCCGATCACCTCACCGCTCGTGCGCTCGGCCGCGTCGAGCGAGCCGGCGAGGTACTGCGATTCGGCCAGCTCCGACTCGAGGGCGAGGGAGAGGCCGTAGGCGCCGCTCCATGCGTCGCTCCCGAGGAGCGTCACGCCGGTCTCGAGATACTGGCACGCCGGTCCGTACGCCGCCGCCGCGGCCGCCCGGCGACCCGCCTCGAGGTTGAGCTCCGCCAGCGAACGCCGCTCGCCGGGGTCGTCCATCAGGTCGGCGGCGACGTCGAGGTGGTTCACGATCTCGAACACGCGCTCCTGGAGCTGGTCCGCCGGCGCGGCTGCGAGGAGGGAGCGGCCGATGGCGAGGTGCGCGGCCGTGCGCGCCGCCGGGTCCAGCGAATCGGACGCCGCCTGGCGCACGCGGTCGTGCACGAACGCGTAGCTCCAGCCGGACACGCCTTCGGCCTCCTCTCCCCCGGTCGTGAGCCGCGCCGCCCGTCCGACGGGAAGGATCAGGCCCGCGCGCACGGCCGGCCACAGGCGGGACGGCAGCCCCTCGGGCGGGAGTCCCGTCGCCGCGGACAGGCTCGCCAGGTCGAACCGGCCGCCGACGCACGACGCGGCCTCCACGGCGGCGCGCGTGTCCGGCGGGAGCCGCGACAGCTGAGCGGCCACGAGCTCGACGACGTTGTCGGTGACGTCGAGCGCGCCGATCGCCTCGACGTTCCACCGCCAGCGCAGGAGGTCGTGGTCGAACGAGAGGAGACGCTCGTCTTCGAGCGATTGCACGAAGCGCCGCACGAAGAACGGGTTGCCGCGGGTCTTGGCGTGCACCAGCGCGCCGAGCTCCTCGGCGTCCTTCTCAGACACGCGGAGCGTGTCGGCGAGGAGAGAGCGGACGTCCTGCGGTGCCAGGTCGCTCAGCCGCAGCGGCTCCTCCGCGACCCCGGCCGCGCGCGCGTCTCGCACGAGCGCGTGGAGCGGATGCCCCGGCGGCGTCTCCTGGTCGCGGTAGGCGCCGATGACGAGCACCTGTCCGCCGTCCGGGTCGGTGAGGATCCAGCGCAGCACGTCGAGCGACGCCAGGTCCGCCCACTGCAGGTCGTCGAGGAAGAGGACGAGGGGTCGAGCGGGAGGCGAGAGGGCGCGCGCGAACGCACGCGTGGCCGTGCGGAACCGGTTCAGGACCTCGGCGCTGGCGGCCTCGCCGAGCGGCGGCAGCGGCCCGAGGACGCGGTCGAGCGTCGGCACCAGGGGGACGAGGGCCGCGCTCGACGCGCCCAACTCCTTCGCGAGCGCGTCGCGCCAGCGCGCGAAGGAGGCGGGGGGCTCGGTGAGGAGCTTGTCGACGAGCTGCCGAAACGCCTGGGTCAGGGCGCTGTAGGGGACGCCGCGCTGCAGCTCGTCGAACTTGCCCTCGACGAACACCCCGCCCCGCTCCGCGAGCGGCCGGTCCAGCTCGTGCACGAGCGAGGACTTGCCGACGCCCGGATCTCCCGCGACCAGGGCGAGGCGGCGCGCCCCCCCGCGCACGCGATCGAAGGTGTCGAGCATCGACGCCACCTCGCGCTCCTTCCCGTACAGCCTGGCGGGGAAGCGCAGCTGGCCGGAGGCATCCCGGGTCGCCAGCGCGAAGGGCTTGGCGCGCCCGTCGCGCTCGAGAGCGGCCCGACACCGCTCGAGGTCGTGCGCGAGCCCACGCGCGGATTGGTAGCGCTCCTCGGGGTCTTTCGCGAGCAGCCGCTCCGTGATGTCCGCGAGCGGGCCCGCCACCACCGGGTTCACCTCGTCCAGGCGCTGAGGGGTCCTGGCGAGGTGCGCGTGCACCAGCTCTCCGGCGTCGTCGAGGACCCAGGGTGGGCGCCCGGCGAGGAGCGCGTAGAACGTCGCGCCCAGGGAATAGAGGTCGGAGCGCCCGTCGACGACCCGGTTGGTCCGCCCGGTCTGCTCGGGGGAGATGTAGGCGAGCGTCCCCTCGATCGGCTCCGGTCCCCCGTCGTCGGACACGCGCAGCTCCAGGCGGGAGGCGACGGCGAAGTCGATGAGGGCGAGCGCGCCCGTCGTCGGGTCGTGGACCAGATGGGACGGCTTGACGTCCTTGTGCACGACGCGCCGATCGTGCAGCTCGCCCAGCAGCCGCGCCGCCGCGAGCGCGACATGAAGGAAGTCGAGCACGTCGCTCGTGTCGCGAGCCACGCGCGGAGCCAGGGCCCGGCCGGAAGCGTACTCGAGCACGAGCGCGTGACGGCCGCCCACGAGGTCCATGCGGAGCCCGCGCCTGACCCCCCGCAGGCCCAGGTCGCGCGTCATGGCGAGCTCCCTGCGGAGCCGGGTGAGCTCGTCGAGCGTCGGCTGCGGGTCGTTGAGCACCTTGAGCACGGTGAGGGCGGGCCCGGTGCGATCGGCGTACACCGTGACGCGCGGGCCTTCGTGCAGGACGGTGCGCGACGACGGCTCGCCGGCACGTGCCATCAGCGGCCCCCGGGGTCCGTCCAGACCACCCGGTGGGCCGTCTGTCCGAAGTGCCGGCGGCGCAACGCCTGGGCCGCCTGGACTCCTGAGATCAAGGCGCCTTCGATGTAGCCGACGTTCAGCCCGAAGTCGGTCCAGTCACCGGCCAGGAAGAGGTTGGCGTATCCCGAGGCATCCACGCGCAGCCGATACGCCGCGCTCCCCGGCACGGACAGCGTGAAGCGCATCGTCGGGCTCAGGTTCGCCCGGTAGAACTGCGCATCGAGCCGCTCGGCCGCGGAGGCGTGCGGATCCGTAGGATGGCAGAGGAGCATCAGGTCGAATCCTTCCGGGAACTCGCGGGTCACGGCCCGGGGCCAGAAGAATCGTATCTTGTCCTGGAGCCACTGCTCGGTGATCCCCTTCGCGCGCTCCCGCTGCCGCCGAGGGAAGTCGTGATCGGAGTACGGCGGGACCACCCCCGGATCGGGGAGTGTGCCCGTGAAGTACGCGGCGACGACCGGCGTCTCCGCGCCGGTCCACCGTTCGTAGGGCAGCACACAGCTCTGGTCGAGCCACGAGTACAGGATGCTCTCGTAGGTGACCGCGTTGGGCGCGCAGTCCTCCTTCCCCAGCCCCCAGGACGCCCGGTCGAGGCCGAGGTCCGCGAGCGGCTTCTTGACCCAGAGCTGCACGCCGACGGTACCGGTCGTGCGCACTTCGCGCACCATGGATGCCCAACGCTCGTCCTCGGCGACGAGCTCGCCGCAGCAGTCCGGGAGCGCCGCCACCGGCACGGCGAGCACGACCTGGTCGTAGTCCTGGCCGGCCGTCAGCGTGGTCGAGCGAACCGGCTTCCAGTCGCTCCATGGGTCCTCCAGGTCGACCCCGCGCTTCCGGAGGAGCTCCGCCTGCGCGGGATCGATCTGCTCGTACCGCGGCTCCGCGGGCCAGGCGCGGAGGTCCCCCACCTGGACGACCGGGTCGTACGCCGCGACCGTCAGCGTCACCTGCTCGCCCACCGTGATCGATGCGATGGCTCCCCCGGCCCTGTGGACCTCCTGCACCTGCCGGAAGAACTCGAATCGGACCCCCCGCGCCACCAGCACGTCGTAGAGCGGCATGATCATCGTGTCGCCCGTCCCCGCGCTGAGCTGCCAGACGAACGATCCCTTGTAGCCTCCCGCCTCGACCATCGTGCGCAAGGCCGTGCCGGCCGAGACCAGGCCCCCCGCCCCTTCCCCGTCGGCGAGGTTCGCGAACAGTCCCGTGTAGGCGAACCGGACGATGGGTGAGTTCAGGAGCAGGTCGGTCGCGCCCCACCGGGCGAGCCAGGCGCGGTAGTCTTCTCCGTCGATCCTGGACCACTGGAAGCTCCTGGTGGCGGGATCCCAGACGTCGCCGAGGATGCCACGCAGTGCCACCGCCGCGTACTCGATGGACTGCGCGATCAGCCGGAAATGGATGTCCTCCTCGCCGATGCGCTTCGCCAGCCGTTCGACCAGCTTTTCCAGGAGCGCGAGGACGTCCGCGCCCACGTCCATGGCCTCGACGCCGGGATCGGCCGCGGCCGGCGCGGCGTGCGCGGCGAGGTGCATCCGCTCGAGGGCCGCGTGCACGGCGGCCAGCGCGCGTTCCGCGAGGCCCTCCTGGGCTTGCTCGTGCGGTTCCGCACCGTCGGGCGGGAAGAAGTGATCGAGGATCCAGCGCGCGAGCGCACCCTCGCCCTTGGCGTACGGAGAGCTCAGCAGCACCTCGAACACGACGCCCACCATCTTCCTGACCACCTCCCAGGGCGAGAGCGGCGGGCCCTCCCCGGGCAGCCCGGGCGTCTGCGGGAAGATCATCGTGTTGTTCGCCCAGCAGCCCAGCTCCGGCAGGTACTCCGTGAGGAACGTCGAGTCGTTGCGTCGAAGCGCGTCGTACCAGCTCGCCCACGGCAGGGGCGGCAGGGCGGCGTCGCGAGCCCGCTCCTCGAACACCGCCTTCATGGTACGGAAGAGGTTGTGGTACCAGCCCTGGAGGATGTGGATGCCGTGCTCCTCCACCCGCTCTGCCGGGCCACGCCCCGTCGCGGTCTTCCCTCCCACCCGCCAGCCGAGGACCTCCACGGTGACGTCGTACAGGTCGCTCCAGCCGGGGTAGCTCGTCAGCTCGTAGGCCGCGCTCAAACCGGCCATGCCCGCGCCCAGGATCAACACGCGCTGCTTGCGGACCGCACGTTCGGCGGCTTCGACCGCGTGGGTCGGCTCGGGACGGAGCCTGGGGTAGATCGGCACCCCGTCCTTGATGAGGTGCGGCAGAAGGGGTGCGTCCACCGTGTCGGCGATCAGCGCGTAGAGGCGGTCGACGTGCTGGAGGATGAGCGTCTCGTCCAGGAACCGCCCGAAGTCCGCCTCGAGGCCGGTCCCCAGGTGGCGCACGTCGATCACGTCCTGCTCGGTGAGCGGGTAGTGATCCGGATAGAGCGTGTGGAGGTGCGTGATCAGGTCCACGGCGAACAGCTCCGGATCGGCCGCGATCTCACCGAGCCAGCCCGCCTCGTCACCCATCTCCATCGCCTCGGCGAACAGGAGTCGGTACAGCACCTCGTTCATCAGCAGCTGCTCGTCGGGCGACTCGGCCTCGGCGAGCGCGGATTCGTCGAGGTAGGCGCGCACGATGCACGCGTTGTGCGCGCGGTACCACGTCGGCCCGCGCGGATCCGCGAAGTACTCGAGCCAGTAACGGACGTCGACGTCGTCCACCGAGGAGCCCAGGCCTGCCTGCGCGACCAGTCCCGCCAGCTCCGACAGGTACAGGAACCGGCTGTTGACCGCCCTCCACCAGGGGCTCCCGGACGGTCCGCTCCCGCCGACCGGGTCGAGCACCCCCCGATCGATCTCCCAGCGCATGAACGCCAGCTCCGAGGCTCCGTAGCCGTACGGGTCGAGCGACAGATCCGTGGCACGGGCGGCCGCACGGGGGTGTGCCTGTCTGTACTGCTCCGCGAAGCCCCAGCGGGCGTAGAACCGCTCGCGCAGGCGGTATCGGCCTTCAGGGTCGTCGGCCACGCCGTCCACCAGCGCGCGGGCACGGGCTTCGAGTACTTCGAGGGGGGTCGTCACGGGCAGGCGTGGGGCTCGGGAGGGTCCAAGTGGCCGACGGGCGCTGCGGCGCGTAACTTAGGCCGGTGGACGCCTCTCCGCCACGAGATTCCGGATCGCATCGGCAGCCCGGGCTGGCCGATCGCATCGCCGGCGCCGTGCAGCCGGCCTACCGCATCCTGCACGAGCTGGGGCATGGGGGCGCCGCCACCGTCTTCCTCGCCGAGGACCGGAGACACGAGCGGCAGGTGGCCCTCAAGGCCCTGGACCCCCTGGTCACCGGCGAGCTCGGGCTCGACAGGTTCCTGCGCGAGATCCGGATCGCGGCGCGCCTGACGCATCCGCACATCCTGCCCGTGCTCGACTCCGGGGTCGCCAACGGGGTGCCGTTCTACGTGATGCCCTTCGTCGAGGGAGAGACGCTGCGCGACCTCCTCGACCGCGAAGGTCGGCTGTCCGTGGAGGTCACGGGCCGCCTGGCTCGCGAGATCGGAGACGCGCTCGACTACGCGCACGCGGCCGGCATCGTGCACCGCGACGTCAAGCCCGAGAACGTTCTCCTGTTCGAGCAGCACGCGGTTCTCGCCGATTTCGGCATCGCGCGCGCGATCCGGGCCGGCGGCGACGAGAACGTGACCCTGACGGGGACGATGATGGGCACGCCGGCGTACATGAGCCCGGAGCAGGTCAGCGGCGACGTGGCGCTGGACGGGCGCAGCGACCAGTTCGCGCTCGCCGCCGTCGTCTACGAGATGCTCGCCGGGGCCGGGCCGTACGAAGGGCTGTCCCCGATGGCCGCGATCGCGCAGCGCTTTCTGGGCCCGCCCGCGGGCGTCCGCACCCGACGCCCCGAGCTCCCGCCCGAGATCGACGCGGCGCTCGGACGGGCGCTCTCGCTCGAGCCGGCGGACCGGTTCCCCAGCGCCGGCGCGTTCGTGGACGCCCTCGCCGTGGGGAACGGAGCGCCGCCGTCCCGTGAGGCCGCAGCTTCGGCCGAGCTGCCTTCCATCGCGGTGGGTGCGTTCGGGCACCGACTCACCGCACCGGGCCATGCGGGCTTATGGGACGGGGTGCCGGCCCCGATCAACGCCGCGCGGCGGCGGTTGGGCGAGGAGGGGGGGGG
>JBJKSF010000161.1:0-3038 GCA_046704285.1 Longimicrobiales bacterium
TCGTAGGTGGTCTTCTGGATGACGTCCGCCACCGAGCGGTCCTGCAGGTAGTCCGTCAGCCCGGGCTTGCGCACCCCTCCGAGCAGCCGGTGGGCGTCGCCGCGGCGCGTGTCCCCGTCGATGAGCAGCGTGCGCTTCTTCATCTCCGCGAAGGCCACCGCCAGATTCGTGGTCACGAGGGTCTTGCCCTCCCCCTGGCCCGGGCTGGTGATCGCCAGGACCAGCGGGCCCGCCCGCCCGTACGCGAACGACACGGTCACCCGCAGCTCGCGGAACGCCTCCACTACCTGCGCGGCGTTGTCCTCGGAGTGGCGGCTGGCCAGCGGCGCCACGCGGGGGATCGAGCCCAGGATCTCGAGCCCGATCGCGTTGTTCACGTCGTCCGGGTACTGGATCCTGGAGTCCATGCGGTCCAGGAGGATCGCGAGCGCGAGCGCGCCGCCCAGGCTCGCCAGGAAGATCATGAGCGCGGAGCGCAGCCGGCGGTCGGCAGTGGGCACCTCGGGCACGACGGCGCGGTCGAGGTCCTGCACGGCGGGGATCGCGCCCGCCGACGCGAGCTGGGCGGCCTCCACCCGGCCGCGCAGGTCGTCGTAGAGCTTCTCCTGGATCGACACCTGACGCTGGAGCCTGGCCTCCTCGATCGTCCTCGGCGGGATCTGCTGGAGCTGGTCGGAGGCCGAGTCCACCATGGTCGAGAGCTGAGACGCCCTCACGCGCAGCTCGTCCATGACGTTGCGCGCCATGCGAGGGATCGTCTGCCGGTCGAGGTTGCCGATCTGGGTCAGCAGGGCCTGGATGGGCGGGTAGTCGTCGGTGTACCGGTCGCGGAGCGTGCGCAGCTTGGCCCGCAGATCCACCAGCTCCGTGAGCGCCTGGGTCATCTCCGCGGACTTGGTCACCTCGGGCACGGCCTCCAGCGACTCGATGCGCACGTTCCCCCGGGAGAGGGAGTCGATCGCCTGCTGGAGCTGCGCCATGTCGTGCCTGGTCTGCTCCAGCTCCACCTTCATGTTGAAGAAGCGGTTGAACACCGGCGCCTGCGTGACCGCGAGCCCCGGCGCGATGGGGGTGCTGATGTCGGAGGGCAGCGTGATCGTCTTCACGCGGAAGTCCTCCAGGCTCTGCTCCGCCTGGTGGAGCGTCGTATCCGTGGCGGCGAGCTGCTTCTCGAGGATCTCGAGCTGGGCGTCCAGATGGCCTCGCGTGAGCTGGGCCGCCACCGCCACGACCTGGTTCATGACGTCGTTGACCACCGCCGCCGCCCGCCTCCGGTTCGCCCCCGTCAGCGCCAGCGACATGTAGTTGCCGTTCTTGTCCATCTGGGCGACGAGGCGGTTCTGGAGGCCCCGGGCCGCGTCCCGCGGGGTGCTGACCGCGAAGCGCACGTCGGCCCCGGCGCCGAAGGCCGAGGCCGGGGGCCGCCACCGGAAACCCAGGGTCGCGCCGATGGAGTCACCGAGCGTGCCCTTCTGGACCACGGCGCCGTCGCGGTTCGTGAGGGTGAACGAGTGCTTGTCGCGACCCACCTTGAGGACGTAGGAGCCGGGCACGAGGGAGTCGGCCAGGCTGAACGAGGCGAACGCCCGCTCGTACGCCTCCGGAACGCTCAGGTACAGGCGATCGGTGGCCGCCACCGTGTCGAGGACGGCGTACGACTTGAGCAGCTCGAGCCAGCCCGACGACGGCAACAGCTGCCCCTGGGAGATCGGCCCGAGATCCTGCCGGCCTCCCCCACCCTCCCTCTGCGGCTGCTGCACCCAGATGTTCCCCTGGGCCGTGTACTGGACCCCGAGGAACTTGTAGGAGCCGACGGCACCCAGGGCGCCGACGAGGAGCGCGAGAGCCAGCAGCCACTTCCGGCGCCACACCGCCAGGACGTAACGCCGCATCCCGGGACCCTGCTCCGCCCGCCTCCGGGACGGTTCCTCACCGTAGCCGCCGTACCCCTCGTAGTCGACGGGTCCGACGTCCCGTCGATCCGGGCGCACGAGGCCGTGGCCCGGCGAATCGTCGCCGGGCGGAGGCCCCAGGGGAGTCAAGTCGTCACGCGGCATCGGTGTGTCTGCTCCGGCGAAGGGATGTCAACAACCTTGCGCTGCCCCGCCTTCGAAGGAAAGTTTAAATCCTCGCCGCTGCCGGCACGCCGCTGCCCCGAGGAACTCACTCGCGGGCCGTCGATGGGCGAGAGGCTCTGGTCTTCTTACGTTCTATCGTGCCGACGGGCAGCACAAGCTTCGGAAACACCAACAAGGCTTAACAGGACATGCGCGCGTCCCCCCCCGCCGCTCGTTCACCGGGCCACGTTTCGTTCCGCTCCTCGGGCTCGACGTTCTTCAAGCCCACCCAACCCGCATGTGCTCCCGCGGCGCTGACCACCGAGCAGCGCAGCACGATCGACGTGCTCATCGTCGACGACGAGCACTCGCTCCGGGAGAGCTGCGCGTCCCTCCTCAAGTCGGAGGGGTTCCAGGTCACGGTGTCGGGAAGGGGCGACGAGGCGCTCGAGCTGGTGAAGCGCCGGCACTTCGACATCCTCCTCCTCGACCTGTACATGAGCCAGGTGTCCGGCACGGACCTCCTGCGTGCCGCCCTGGACGCGTTCCCGGACACCCTGGCCATCGTCATGACCGGGAACCCCACGGCGGAGTCCAGCGTCTCCGTCCTGCGCGACGGGGCCTGGGACTACCTGCCGAAGCCCTTCTCCGCGACGCACTTCCAGGTGCTGATCGGCCGGGCCTCGCACACGGTGATCGTGGGCCGCGAGAGCCGGGAGGAGAAGGGAGCGAAGGGGAGCGAGGAGGGCAGCGTGAGCCTCGATCTCGGCGGCCACGAGCAGTTCCTGATGGGCAGGAGCGAGGCCTTCCAGAGCCTGGTGAACACGGCGCGTCTCGTGGCGCACACCGACGCGTCCGTGTTCCTGACGGGTGAGAGCGGCTCCGGCAAGGACGTCATCGCCCACTACATCCACTCGCACAGCCGCCGCAGCAGCCGTCCGCTCATGTCCTTGAACTGCGCCGCCATCCCCGAGCACCTCC
>JBJKSF010000162.1:0-7891 GCA_046704285.1 Longimicrobiales bacterium
GGCTACGCGCTCACGCACGTGCGCGCCGCCGCCCTGGAGGCGGGCATCGGAGCCGAGTTCGTGGACGCGGCCCTCTCGGATCTGCGCAGCGAGCGCCTCGTCCCCGGGGGCGGCGCCGGAGCGCACCCGATCGCCTGGCGGATCCTCGGAAGGCCCGACCCGGCGGTCACGGTCCGGCGCAGCGTGCATGCGACGCCGCGCCGCGTGCTCGGCGCCATGGAAGCGGTCCTCCCGCGCGACCCGTTCAACCTGACGCTGCTGGACCGGCGGGGGAACCCGCTCGACGGCGGGGTGCTCACGTTCGAGATCCAGAGCCAGGGGATCGCGGCTCTGGGCCGCGGCGGGTTCGCGGCCGACCTGCAGATGGCGTCCGACCTCACGAGGATCCACATCTCGCTCGTGCCCGCACCCGACGGATCCGGCACGGAGCTGGTCGTGCGGGGACCCGTATCGGAGTCGTGGCCTCTCGCCGCCGGCATCAGCGCGACGCTCGTGGCCCTGGGCGGGGCGGTGGGCGGCGGGGCCGGGATCGCGCTCTCGCTGCTGCTCGGGCCGGTGGCGATCCTGGCCGTCCTGGCGACCATCCTCGCCTGCGTCGCCGGCGGCGCGGCGGGGCTCGCCCTGTCCCGCGCCGTCTATCGCTACGGCCAGCGCCGGGACGAGCACGCGCTCAACACGCTCGCCTCCGCCGTGGCGGCCGAAGCCGAAGGAGGCTGGTTCGGGGCCGCCGCGGCGGAAGGCGGCACGAGCGGGTAGATGGAGACCCTCTGGCACGGCATCTGGCATGCGGCGCGCGGGCTGCGCCGATCTCCCGGCTTCACGGTCGCGGTCGTGCTGTCCCTCGCGCTCGGCGTCGGCGCGAACGCGTCGATGTTCGCGATGATGGGCGACGTGCTGCTACGGCCTCTGCCCTACCCGCATGCGGACCAGCTCGTCTCGGTGTGGTACCGAAGTGCGGGAATGGGCGACATCCGCGACGTCCAACCCGAAGACATCGAGGCGTGGAAGAGCCGTAGCCACACGCTGCAGTCCATCGGTATCTACGAGCCGGACAGCAACGTGCCCATCCGTAGCAGGGGCCGGTGGGCCGCAGCGGTGCTCGTGTATTCGAGCGCCAACCTCCTCCGGGTCCTCGGCGTCCGGACAGAAATGGGACGGTGGTTCGCCCCTGGGGAGGATCATGTCGCGGTACTGAGCCACGCGCTCTGGCAGCGCGAGTTCGACGGCGACCCCCAGGTCCTCGGTAAGACGCTCGACGTGTTGGGCCACCCGCTGACGGTGATCGGGGTCCTCCCGGCCCGCGTGGGTGTCCCCGTGGACGGAGGTCTCTGGGTTCCGATGCCGAACGAGATCCCCCCCCGCGGCGAGATCGTGGCACGGGCGCGCGCAGGGCTCACGATCGCCGAGATCCGGCGCGAGCTCGCGGGGCTCTCCCGCTTCGTGGAGAGCACGGCGAAGAAGCCGCATCCGGTCCGGCTGATGGTCGTTCCTCTCCAGGAGCGGCTCTACGGATCCAACCGGGCCATGCTGCGGCTGCTCCTGATCGCTGCCGTGCTGCTCTTCCTGATCGCCTGCGCGAACGTCGCCAACCTCTCGCTCGCCCGCACGCTCGGGCGGAGCCACGAGTGGGCGGTGCGCGCGAGCATCGGAGCGACGCGGTGGGCGCTCGTCTGGGAGGTGCTCGCGGATAACGCGCTGCTTGCGGTCGCGTCCGGAGCCGGCGGGGTGCTCGTCGCATTCGCCACGACGCGGTTCTTCGCTGCCATCAGCCCGCGCCAGATCTCCATCGTGGGCTCGCTCGGCCTGGGCGGCTCGGGCGTGCTGTACGCCGTGGGCCTCGCGATGCTCGCAACGCTCCTGGTGAGCATCCTGCCTGTCTTCGCCGTGGCGCGGGGGGACCTGCACCCGGCCATGAGCCGCACCGGCGTCGTCGGATCTCGCCGCGGGCTCGCCGGACGGGCCCGGAGCGGGCTCGTCGTCGGCCAGGTCGCGCTCGCGCTCTTCCTCCTGACGGGGTGCGGCCTGATGATCCGCACCATGGTGCGTCTTACGACCCTCGACCTGGGGTTCTCCCCCAGGGGAATCGCGATTGCGGACCTGTGGCTCACGAAGGTCGATAGCGCCGCCCGTGCGTCGGACGTGGCAGACCTTACCCGCCGCGTGCGCGCGCTGCCGGGCGTGACGTCGGTCGCATTCGGACCCCAGCCGCTCATCGCGCAGCAGTGGATGAATCCCCAAGTGGGGGCCTCGGCGATGGCCTACTGGAACCTCACACCGGGGTCGGGCCAGCCGGCGCGCGTTCTGTGGATCAAGTACGTCGACCCGAGCTACCTGAAGACGTTCGGAGTTCGGGTCCTGCGGGGTCGAGCCATCCGGGCGAGCGACGACGCGTCGGCCGCGCCGGTCGCGCTCGTGAACGAGGCAGCCGCCAGAGCCTTCCTGCATGGCGAGGATCCCGTGGGCAGAACGCTCGACAGCTTCCTCCCCTTCCCCTTGCCCTTCCTCCAGGGCAAGCACCTGACGATCGTCGGGCTCCTTCCTGACCTCCAGCAGCGGGGAGTGACGTCGAGCGCCCAACCGGAGCTCTGGATGCCGATCGCGCAGAGACCATGGGCCGGCAGCCAGGCGGAGCTCAGCGTGCGGACCACGGGCAGCGCCGCCGCGGCCGCGCGGTCCATCCGGCGGATCGCCTGGCAGGTCGACCCCGACTTCATGCCCGAGCTCATCTCGACGATGAGCGCCGTCATCTCGCGGGACGAAGCTCCCCAGCGCTTCCTTCTGCTGCTGCTCGGCTCGTTCGCGGCGTTCGCGCTGCTCATCGCCGCACTCGGCCTCTACGCGGTGGTCTCGTTCCTCACCGCTGAGCGCACCGACGAGATCGGCGTACGCATGGCGCTCGGAGCGGACGACGCGGGCATCGTGCGCATGGTCACGTGGGCCGGCGTCGAGCTCGCCCTCCTCGGGATCGTCCTCGGAGTTCCGCTGTCGTGGGCGTTCAGCCAGCTGCTCGCGAGCTTCCTCTTCCGGGTGGAGCCCCACGACCTGGCCGTGTTCGTCGCCGCGCCCGTGCTCCTCGCGCTCGCGGCGCTGGTCGCGGCGTTCGTGCCCGCGCACCGGGCCGCGCGCGTGGATCCGATGGTCGCCCTCAGGAGCGAGTGAGCGCACCCCCGCGACGTCGACCGCTCGCCCCGTCCGCCGCCCCCGCCCCTACCGCTCCCCTCTCACCTCGTAGTGCTGCGACCGCTGGTCGAAGCGCGTGAGCACCCTGCGCGCGGCGGGCGGCACCACACACGCCTCGTAGTCCTCGCCCGCGAAGGTGCGCACCGCGTCGAGCGAGTCGAACGTCATGATCGTGACGAACTCGACTTCTCCGTCCAGGTTGCGGCGGAGCACCTCGATGTTCCGGAATCCGGGGATGTGGCGATCGAGGATCCCCACGACGATCTCCTCGAGCAGGAGACCCTCGTAGGCGTCGGCGTTGGCCGGGGTGGTCCAGCCGTGCCAGATGCGCTTGATCATGGGACGGTCCTCCGTCGTGACGGCACGTGACCTCGACGCGACCGCGGGCGGGAGTTCGGCGCGTCCGACCGGGGAAGCTCCCGGTGCTGGAAAGATGCGACGGGACGGCCGAGCGGGGGAGTTCGGGAACGCGCGGGCGGTCTCAGTACTCCGCGAACGCGTCGTCGGGATAGCAGTAGAGCCAGCGCTCGTCCGGCTCCGCCGAGGCGATGACGGGGTGGCCGGTCGCGCGGGCGTGCGCGCTCGCGTGTCGTTTCGGCGAGCTGTCGCAGCAGAGCGTGACGCCGCACGTCTGGCAGGTGCGCAGGTGCAGCCATCTCGAGCCCGTGCGCACGCACTCGGCGCACTCGCGCCGCTCCGCCGTGCGCAGGGTGGCGAGATCGTCCATGTGGGTGCAGCCGCCGTGCGTCTCCATGTCGCGCTCGGGGAGGGGATTCGCGTCGCCAGCAGAGCCGACCCTGGGCACCCCGCCGCCGCCTGCTTGTTCCGGAGGCGCGAAGGAGCCCCATCCGGCTCCTATGCCGCGGTCAGGAACCCTATCTTTCACGCATGCTCCGCGGCGCGATCGGATTCCTGGCCCTCCTGCTCCTGGTGCCCGCGCTGCTGTTCGCCGCGGCGGGGACCCTCTCGTGGCCCATGGCCTGGGCGTACGTCGGGCTCGCGACGGTGGGCTCGCTCGCAAGCCGGCTCGCCGTGGCCCGCCGGAACCCCGACACGCTCGAGGAGCGGGCCAAGGCGTTCCGGGCGGAGGGCACGCCGGCCTGGGACCGGTGGCTCATGCCGGCGCTGATCTGGGGCGCGGTCCTCACGCTCGTCGTGGCCGGGCTGGACCACCGAGTCGAAGGAGTCACGATCGCGTCGGCGCCGCTCCGCCTCGCCGCGCTGGCGCTCGCCGCCGCCGGCTACGCGCTGAGCGCCTGGGCGATGGCCCTGAACCGCTTCTTCGTCGCGACGGTCCGTATCCAGACCGAGCGCGGACACGCGGTGGTCGCGAGCGGACCGTACGCGTTCGTCCGCCATCCCGGCTACACCGGCTCCCTCCTCGCGACGCTGTGCGTGCCCCTCCTCCTGGGCTCCGCGTGGGCGCTCGTGCCGGCCGCGCTCACCGCCGTCGCGATCGTGGCGCGCACGGCGCTCGAGGACCGCTTCCTGCGCGCCGGGCTGGCCGGCTACGCGGACTATGCGGCGCGCACGCGCTGGAGGCTCGCGCCGGGCGTGTGGTGAGGTGTACCCAGGGAGGTCATGACGGGCGAGCCGCTCCCAGCACGCAGGGGGCGCTCACGGGGCCGCCTCCGCGACCCAGAGGCCCCTGCCCGAGAGTCCCCCGGGGTCGTACTCCAGCACCCGGAGCCCCGAGTCGGCGAACGCCCGCTCCATCTCCTCGACCGTGAAGAGGCCCAGCTCGTGCACCTCGCGCCGGTGCTCGATGCCGTCCGCCCGGCCGATCAGGTACTCGAACTCGACGACCGACAGGCCCTCGCGCACCGACGAGTGGCTCATCCGGCAGACCTTCACGCCCTCGGCCTCGGCCGTGTGCAGAAACACGGTGCCCGGCCGCCACTGCTGCGGCTCGAACCACGCCTCCACGACCGTGACGCCCCCCGGCGAGAGATGTCGGCGGAAGTTCTCCAGCGCCCGTCGAACGTTGTCGAGCGTCCTCGCGTAGGCGATGGAGCTGAACAGACAGAGCACGACGTCGTAGGTCCGTCCCAGGTCGAAGTCCGTCATGTCCGCACGGAAGAAGCGCCCCCCGGCTTTCTTGCTCCGGGCGATCCGAACGAACCCGGGCTCGAGGTCGAGCCCGTCCACCCGGTAGCCGTGCTCGCCTGCGAGCACGCGGGCGTGCTCGCCCGTGCCGCATGCCACGTCCAGCACGCTCTTCGCACCCGGCCGGACGCGCCCGAGCAGCGCGGCGATCTCGCGGCCTTCCCGCGCGTAGTCCTTGAACTGCCGGTAGATCAGGTCGTAGAGCTCGGCGGTCTTTGAGAACATGGGCCTCCCGGCTTCGTGGACCTCCGCTGCAACGTACACGGCGCCGCCGCGGGCCGGCCAGAACCCACCCGCGAGACTCCCGCGGAGGGTCCGCCCGGCCCTCCCGTCGGGACCGTTGGCGCGGCCCTCCCCCGCCGCTATCCTGATGGATCCGTCCCTCCCGCGCCCACCACCCATGACCCCTTACGCCTGGCTCATCGTCGCGCTCTGGATCGTCTTCGTCGTGTACTGGCTCGTGTCGGCCATGCGCACGAAGCGGAGCGTGGGGAGGAGGCCGTGGGGATGGGAGGCGGTGCTTCGCGTGCTCGTCATCGCGCTGATCCTGATCGCGCTCCAGGTCCCTGCCGTGAGGCAGGCCGCGCGCGACGAGGAGGCCTGGGCGGCCGCCAGAGCGCTCATGGGACTCGCGGGCGCCGTGCTGTGCGTGCTCGGATTCGGGCTCGCCTTCTGGGCCCGGGTCCACATCGGGCGGAACTGGGGCAGGCCCATGTCGCGCAAGGCGGACCCCGAGCTCGTCACCTCCGGGCCGTACGCGTTCGTCCGCCATCCGATCTACGCCGGCATGATCCTCGCCATGCTCGGATCCTCCCTCGCCATGAGCCTCTTCTGGGCGCTCCCGCTCGCCGCGTTCGGCGGCTACTTCGTCTACAGCGCGCGCCGCGAGGAGCGGATCATGACGGAGCTGTTCCCCGAGCAGTATCCAGCCTACAGGACCCGCACGAAGATGCTCGTGCCGTTCGTGCTGTGACGCGGGAGCGCGCGCCCTTCGCCGCGGGCGTCGTCCTCGGGCTCGCCGCGCTGAAGCTCGCGCTCCACATGGTGGTGCTCGCCGTGACGCCCTACGGCATCCACCGCGACGCGTTCCTCTACTTCGCGATGGGCCAGCACCTGCGCCTCTGGCACATGGACTTCCCGCCCCTGATCGCGATCCTGGGCAACGTCCAGACCGCGATCTTCGGCCACACGCTCGCGGCCGCGCGCGTGTTTCCGGCCCTGGAGGGATGCGCCCTCCTGATCGTCGCCGCGCTCGTAGCGCGCGAGCTGGGCGGCGGCCGCTTCGCGCAGGGCCTCGCGGCGCTGCCGATGCTCTGCGCGCCCCTCTTCCTCCGCCCCGCCAACCTCTTCCAGCCGGTGGTCCTCGACCAGCTTTGGTGGACGCTGGCGCTGCTCTTCCTGGCCCGGGCGGCCCGCGCCGACGCCGAAGGCGACGCGCGCGCGGGCCGAGACGCCTGGCTCCTGTTCGGCGTGGCCATGGGGCTCGGCCTGCTCACGAAGTTCAGCATCCTGTTCATCGGCCTCGCCGTGCTCGGCGCGCTCCTCGTCACGCGGCTCCGGCGCGCCCTCGCCACGCCGTGGCCCTGGGTCGCGGCCGCGATCGCGTTCGCGCTGGGAAGCCCCAGCATCGCCGGACAGATCAACCTCGGCTTCCCGGTCGCCGGCCAGATGCACCAGCTCGCGGCCTCGCAGCTCGTCCACGTGAGCTACGCCTCGTTCGTGCTCGCCCAGCCCCTCATGACGGGCTTCATGGCGTGGCTGGTCTCGATCGCCGGCGCCGCGGCGCTTCTCTTCTGGGAGCCGCTCCGGCCGTACCGGGTGCTCGGCTTCGCCTGCGTCTTCGCCTTCCTCCTGCTCATGGTGCTGCACGGCAAGGCGTACTACATCGGGCCGATCTACCCCACGCTGATCGCGGCCGGCGCCGTCTGGCTCGACGGCGCGGCGCTCCGTCGCCTGCCCTCGGTCCCGCGCGTGCTCCGCTGGGGCGTCGTCACCTGGATGCTCGTCGAAGGCGTGCTCATGCTCCCCATCGCGCTCCCCATCCTGTCCCCGGAGCGCACGGCCGTCCACATCGCGCGGCTCGGAGCGGAGTGGGCCGACGCGACGAACTGGGGCGGCAGCCTCCTCATCCCGCAGGACTTCGCGGACCAACTCGGCTGGAGGCACCAGGCGGCCACCGTCGCGCGGGTCTACGACTCGCTGTCGCCGGCCGACCGGCGCCGGACGGTGCTCGGCGCCGACAACTACGGCGAGGCGGGCGCGCTCGAGTTCTACGGCCCTCGCTGGCACCTGCCGCCGGTCGTGTGCGGGTGCGGCTCGTTCTGGTACTTCGGCCCCGGCAAGCGCCCGGGCACCGTGCTCGTCGACGTGGGCACGGACTCGGCCGAGCTCGCCACGGTCTGGCGGGACGTGCGGCTCGCCTCCCGTATCCGGAGCCCCTGGTCCGTCCCGTCGGAGCGCGACGTGCCGGTGTGGATCGCGCGCGATCCCAGGATGACCCTGCAACAGGTGTGGCCCAGGCTCCGCGGGGAATGAGGGCGCGCTTCGCCGGAGCGGCGCGCGTCGCCCCGCGCCGTGGGCGGGCGCCGGCCGCGGCCGACGCGAC
>JBJKSF010000163.1:0-6955 GCA_046704285.1 Longimicrobiales bacterium
AGCACGTGGCGGTCCCCACGGCCAGGAGCAGAGGAAGAGCGACGCGCAGCGCGGACCTTGCCGTCATGGCGATCTCCCCGGGATCGGAGCCACTGGAAGCCCGCTCGCGGCACGCCCAGGTGGCGGGGTCGCGCCGGCGCGGGACCGCTGAAATAGCCTGCGCGGCCCCTCGCGGAAAGTCCGGCGGGTTGGCACGCGCCGCGCCGCGCCGCATAATGCCATCCTGCCCGTGTGCTCCACACCGACTCCAGGAAGACGATCCATGACCCGATCGAGCATCCGCGTCCTCGCCGCCTGTCTCGGCGTCGCCGCCGTCGCGAGCTGCGGCAAGGAGAAGCCCCAGGCCGCCTCGTCACCCTCCAGCAAGCCGGCCGCGGCCGCTCCGTCCGCCGCGGCGGGCAAGAGCGCGAACCCGCTGCTGGATCCCACGTCGGCGGCGTTCCAGGCGACGCCTCCGGACAGCTTCCGCGTCCGGTTCACCACCACCAGGGGCGACTTCACCGTGCTGGTGCACACGGCCTGGGCGCCCAACGGCGCCAAGCGCTTCTACAACCTGGTGCGCAACAACTTCTTCGACGGCGCGCGCTTCTTCCGGGTGCTCAAGGGCTTCGTGGCGCAGTTCGGCCTGACGGGCGACCCGGCGGTCGACCAGGCCTGGGCGAACCAGGCGATCCCGGACGATCCGGTGAAGCACAGCAACACCCCCGGCACGCTCACGTTCGCGACCTCCGGGCCCAACTCGCGCAGCACCCAGCTCTTCATCAACTACGGCGACAACGCGCAGCTCGACGGCGACGGCTTCGCGCCCATCGGCCAGGTCACCGAGGGGATGAACGTGGTGGACAGCCTGTACAGCGGCTACGGTGAGGGAGCGCCGCAGGGCAACGGGCCCAACCAGACGCTCATCATGCAGCAGGGCAACTCCTACCTCGAGAAGGACTTCCCGAAGCTGGACTACATCAAGAGCACGACGATCGTGCAGCCGTAGCGGCACCGGCGGGCGAGGGCGGCGGTCCCTGGAGGCGGGACCGCCGCCTGCCCGCCCTCTCAGAACACCGTCAGCCTGCCGCGCCGGACCCGGTCGAGGAAGTCCTGCAGGCGCCACCAGACGTCGTCGACCTCGCCCTGCGTGAGCCCGATCTGGACCTCGCCGCCCTCGGTGCGGATGCCCGCGCGGGGCTCGAGGTTCTTCCCCGGGGCGACCCGCACGAGGCTGTCCCCCCGGAGCTCGAACTGGGCCAGCACGCCGAGGGCCTTCTGGAGCTCGTCCCTGGTGAGCGCGCGCAGCCGGTCCACCGTGTGGTGCGGGAACCGCTCGACCTGGAGATGGCTCCACCGGTCGCCGCGATCGCTCTCCGGGCTCCGGAACGCAACCCCGTTGTCCACGGCGAAGACCCTCGGGTTGTGGGCGTCCTTGGAGATCATGAGGTTGCCCTTGTTCTGGTCCTTGTGGGCGATCAGGTACGTCAGGAGGTTCACGTCGCCCCAGTGGCGCGCGTAGACCGAGTCGGTGCGGAGGCGCTGCGGGTCGAAGACGCTGTCGTCCGTGACGTCCCAGAGCCAGTACTGGAGGACGACCAGGACGGACGCTCCTTCGTCGAACGTGGGCCGTGCGTCCTCTCTCACCGTGCGGTACCAGGCGACGGGGAGCATCCTGGGCACCGTGGGCGGGACCACGTAGTCCAGGGGGTCCAGGAACAGCTTCTGGAGCTCGTAGGCGGCGATCTCGTAGCGTGGGTCGTTGTTGAACTCCTGGCCTCCTTTCGGCGCCTCCGCCCACTTGACCAGCACGGCGGTCCCTCCGGGGAAGAGCAGGGGCACGCGCTGGGTGCGGTCCTTGGCGAAGCGCGTCCCCACGAGCGCGTCGGGAAGCCGGAAGGCACCGTAGGCGAGGAGGCGCTCCACGGAGTCCGGCGCGAGCGTGATGTTCGTGTCCTGCGCTCCGGCAGGCCGGAGCGCGCCGAGGCCGAGCACGGCGGCCGCGACGAGCGCGCGCGTGGGTACGCTCATGATCCGGGGGCCTCCACCGTCTCCGTCCGCAGACGGAGCGGCAGCTCGACCGTGAACGTCGATCCCCTGCCCACCGCGCTGCGCACGGAGATCCTGCCTCCGTGGCGCTCGACGATCTGGCGCGAGATCAGGAGCCCGAGCCCCATGCCCACGCGCCTGCCCTTGGTCGTGAAGCCCGGCTCGAAGATGCGCTCGAGGTTCTCCTCCGGGATGCCCACCCCGGTGTCCTCCACCTCCAGGACCGCGCGGTCGCGCTCGGTCCGGGTGCGGACCGTGATCGTGCCCTCCCCCGGGATGGCGTGCGCGGCGTTCACGAGCAGGTTCATGAGGACCTGATTCACCTGGTGGCCGTGACACTCCACCAGGGGAAGCTCCCCCAGGTCCTTCTGCACACGGATCCGTCCTGCCATCTCGTGGCTCACGAGTCGAAGGGTGCTCTCCAGCGCTTCGTGCAGGTCCACGCGGTCGATCTCCGAGCGGTCCGGACGGCCGAACGTGCGGAGGCTCTCGACGAGCTTCTCCATGCGCTCGACGGCCAGGGCGTTGGTCTCCTGCACGCCGTTCACTGCCTTCACGATCCGGCGCACCTCCACGAGCTCGCCCTCGTCGACCACCTCGTCCTCGAGGATGACCTGCAGGCGCTCCAGGGCGCGGCGCGTGACGTCGTAGTTGCTGGACAACGCGCCGAGCGGCGTGTTGATCTCGTGGGCCACGCCACGGATGAGGTCCCCCAGCGTCGCGCGCCTGGCGGAGCTCACCAGCTCGGCCTGCATGCCCTGCAGGCGCTCGTACGCCTCCTCCGCACCGGACCGGGTGCGCTCCAGCTCGCCGGCGAGCTCCTCGATCCGCGCCTCCAGCTCCTCCTCCCGCCGGGCCCTGCGACGGCTCGCGCGCATCGAGGTGACGGCGGCCCCGGCCAGGAACGCCGCGAGCCCGAGGGCGGCCGCCCCCAGCAGCGTGGTCGTCGTCGCGCTCACAGGAACGCCCTGATGAGGCGCTCGCGGAAGCCCTGGATCTCCTCGTTCGCCTTCTCGAGCGCCTCGATCCTGGAGGACAGCTCGTTGAAGAGCGCCGAGCGCTCCACGCCGTTGCGGATCACGAGGCCCAGGTGCTCGTTGTCCCACGGCTTCTCGAGGTAGTAGTAGAGCCCTACCTCGTTGATCGCCCGGATCGCGTTCTCCTTGTCGGCGTAGCCCGTGAGGAGGATGCGGGTGGCCTCCGGCTGCATCTCCCGCGCCCTCTTCAGGAACGTGATGCCGTCCATGTCGGGCATCATGAAGTCGGCGACGAGCACCTGGACCGGGTGCGCCTTCAGCACCTCCAGCGCCGCGGCCGGAGAGACGAAGGTCAGGACCTCGTAGGAGGTCTCCAGGGAGAGGAAGCTCTCGAGAGAGCGGACGACCATCTCCTCGTCGTCGACGACCAGCACGGTACCCGCGTGCGTATCGGCCATGGTCGTCACGCCACCAGGCCGCGCATGCGCCGTGCGAGACCCTGCAGCATGCCCACGGCCAGCTCCGGATGCTCGGCGAGCAGGTCCTGGAAGTCGCTGCGGGTGATCCTGAGCAGGAGCGACGCCTCGGCCGCCCGGGCACCCACGACGCTCGGGTCGGAGTCGATGAGCGCCCACGTGCCGAACGGCGTGTTCGCGCCCGCCACCAGGATCTGGTCGCGCACGCCCCGCACCTCGATGGCGCCCCGGATCACCACGTAGAGCGACTCGTTCGTCTCGCCCTGGGCGATGATCTCCTCTCCCCGCTCCACCTCCACCTCTTCGGCGATGGAGGCCAGGAGCGCCAGATGGGAGCTCTTCGCTCCCTGCAGGAGGTCCACCTTCTGCAGCAGGAACAGCTTCTCGATCCGGTCCATCGTCTCGCTTCCGTCGTCGGGGTGGGGGGCATGAGGCGACCGCAGGTTCCACGCGGCGAGCTCCGCGACCCATGCGTCGGGGCTCGACTCCAGCTCGGAGAGGGTGCCGGTGACGTCGGTCGGCTCGCGGGCGGCCTGCCGGGCCGGCGCGTCCCTGCTCTTCAGGACGGGCTCGATGCGGACGAACACGTCGTGGCCGACCGTCTCGTTGAGCCACTCGATCGCGTTCGCTCTCGCTCGCTCGCCGCCCTGGGTCAGGGTGACGTAGGCGCGGTGGATCGCGTCGGGCGGGAACGCGAGGCCGAGGCACCGGAACACCCGCTCCCTGCATCCTTCGTGGGCCTCCGTCAGGGCCTGGCACAGGAGCCGGACGCCGTGGCCGTCCGACTGGGCTCCCACGAGGCGGGCGCGCTGCGCCGCGCAGCGACGCGCCTCCTCCGCCGCCCGATACACGACGGGGAGCGTCGCCGCGGGATCGAACGCGAGTCCCTCTTCGGGAGGGGCGCCGGTGCGCAGCTTGTTCAGCGCCTTGAGGATCTGCAACTCGACGTCCGGCTCCGCCTGTGGCTCGGCGAGGGCGCGCAGGAGCGCGTCCACACAGTCCTGGCTCCGGATACGCGCCATCACGGCAGGGATCTGGCGTCGCACCGCAGCGGGCCGGTCGGGATCGACGAGCCACGCCGCGAGCATGGGGACCGCCTGCGGACCCTGGGCGGCGACGGCCTCGCGGGCCTCGCGCCGGAGCCCGGGCTCGGCGAGCGCCGCGATCATCGTGGGCAGGAGATCCACCCGGTGGGCGGCGCCGGCGCTCGTGAGCGCGGCGCGCACCACCCGGGGCTCCGGGTCCTGCAACAGGCCCTGCAGCAGGTCGCGGGCGGGCGGGCCGCCGTTCAGGAGCCCGAGCGCCAGGGCCAGCTCCTCGCGATCGTCGGGCGGGCCGAGCGCTCGGTCTCCGTTGCCCAGGTTTCCGAGCGGCTCCCGGACGTACGCGTCGCCGACGACCGCGCTCCGGTCGCACGGTACGTCGCCGCGCACCAGGGCGGTGAGCGTCGCGTGCCGGACTCCCGGCTCGGGCGAGCGCACCAGCCCGGCGAGGATGCGCTCCCTCCCTCCGGGACGCGGGTCCGACGCGGCGAGGGCCGCCACCGCGGCCCGCCGCACGTCGGACGCCGGATCCGCGAGGCGCTCCTCGATCCGCTCCGCTCCCACGAGACCGGGAAAGCGGGCGAGGAGCCGCAGGACCCGCTCCCTCAGGTCGGCGGATCCGTGCCCGAGCAGCAGCTCCATCTCGTCGGCCAGGGGCTCGGCGTCGACCCGGCCCGCCTGCTCGATCAGGTCGAGGGCGAAGGCCGCCTGCACCGGATCCCCGCGCAGCGCATCCTCCACGAACGCCAGCGCGCTCCGCTCCGTCAGCGTGGCGAAGCTCCCCTCCACACTGGCGAACCGTCCCCGGATCGCGTCCCGCAGCGTCGCGACGTATCGCCGGCGGACCGCCAGGGCCGCGATCATCCAGACCACGCAGAGTACGGCGATCGCCCACGCGAGGCCGACCAGGCTCATGCGCTGGATCAGGATGAAGATCACGACGGCCGCGAGCACCTTCGCGAGGCCCTTCTCCAGCGCCATGTCGATGTAGGCCTTGGCCCGCAGCTTCAGGTCCGTGGGGACCGGCACGTAGAGGACCTCGCGCGCCGTGCGCTCCACGGAGTAGCGGAAGGCGGTGTCGCAGCCCTTGACGGTCAGCGCCGCCACGATGCCGAACGCCAGGGCGAGCCCCAGGGTGCTCAGGAACATGATCAGCGGGAGGACCAGCACGACCATCCCCACCCCCCATCGCTTGAGGACGGGGCGCAGGCCGAGGAGCACCAGGACCGGCAGCCACTGCGTGCCGCCCGTGAACCAGCCCTGGAGCGAGGAGATCGCATCGCGATTGCCAGCGTACAGGGCGGTGGCCTCGTTGAACTCGTAGTCCACCATGGTCTTGACCAGGATCGTGATCAGGACCAGGCCGGCGATGAGGCGGATGTGCCGGTTGGAGAACACGCGGAAGAAATCTCCCGCGAAGAGGCTGCGCTTCCTCACGGTCTTCCCGACGCGGCGCTCGACGGGCTGGTGGCCCGCCCAGACGAAGGGCAGCGCGGCGGCGAAGGCCGCGATGGGGACCGCCGCCACCATGAGGAGGTTCGGTGCGCCCAGCGGCTTGGACAGCAGACCGGTCGCGAAGCCGCCGCACGTGGCTCCCAGCGAGCCTCCGATGATGACCAGGGGGATCGCGGACTTGGCGTCGCTCGCGTTGAAGAAGAGCTGGATCGCCATGAAGAACTGCGTGACCAGCGCGGCGGCGAACAGGTCGTAGTAGCCGTAGAAGACGAGCCCGAACGTCGTGCTCCCCTCCACGTAGAGAAGGCGGAGGACGACGAGGCTCACGGCGAAGAGGGCGGCCACGGCCGGGATCAGAACGTGCCACCGGACCCGGTTCGCGAGGCGGTTGAAGGGGGGCACCGCCAGGATGACGACCGCGCTCACCAGGTACACCTGGTAGAAATCGGTCTTTTCGAGCCCGTCCAGGGCGAAGGCGTTCCGGATGGGACGCAGCATGCCGACGGGGAACAGCACCAGGAAGTACAGGCCGACCATGGCGAGGAGCCTGGCGCGCTCCCCCTCTCGGACCCGACGCAGAGCGGGAAGGAAGCGGTCGAGCATGAGCACTGTGAGGTCGTGAAGCGGTCGGCCCGGCCCACGCTCCGGGTCGAATGACACCATATGCGGTGCTTCGGGATCTCCGTGTCAACCTTATCGTGCTCTGTTTATACGCTCCACGCTCCCGGACCGCACCCCTCGCCGTTGCGCCGCGGCGCCGCTCCCTCGATTCTGGTGGTAGTGCAAGCGCGCGGACGGGCCGGCGGCGGAGGCCCCCGGCCGCCTGTCGCCTCACGCGGAGCCCCTTCGCCATGACGCCTTCGCCTCGCCGCCCGCCCGGCATCCGCGCGCACCCCGTCCGCCTCGCCGCACTGCTCGGTTGGGCGCTCCTCGCGGCCCTCCTCCAGCCCACGAGCGCGCTCGCCCAGGCCGGGAG
>JBJKSF010000164.1:0-17566 GCA_046704285.1 Longimicrobiales bacterium
CCCTGGCGGAGGTGCAGGCCGCGAGCGCGACGCACACCGTCAGACGGGCGGCGGCTCCTCCGACCCCACTTCCGAGGGGCCGGGGGGCCGCCGTGCGCGCTCGAGGGTCGGCAGGTCGGATCACACCGGGAGTCTGGAACCCGCGACGCGGGTCGTCAATCGCCCGGGCGTCCACCCTCCCCGCGAGACGCGTGCGCTCCGCACGACCGCTCAGTCGTCTCCGGAGGTCTCCCCGTGGGCCGGCCCGAAGCGGCGCTCGTACTCCGCCCTGTGCTCCTCCTCGAGGCGCCGCCGGGCGATCTTGCCCGTGAACATCGACGTGTCGAGCGGGAAGATCTCGGGCCTGAGGATCACGCTCCACGTGTGCCACAGCAGCACGACCAGCACGGCGAACGTGGCCTCGAAGCCGTGGACGGTCCGCGTGGCCGCGATCACGATGCCAGGCAGGTAGCGTGTGACGACCTGCGGCCAGACCAGCGAGAGCCCGGTGACGCTCATCACGATCCCGCCCAGGAACAGCCCCCAGTACTCGAACTTCTCGGCGAAGTCGAAGCGGCCGATCTTCGGCGCCGGGGTGCCCTTCAGCCGGTGCCAGAGCATCTGCAGCGCGTCGCGCAGGTCGCGGGGCCGGGGCACCATGTCCGGGATCTTCCTGCGCCGCATCGCGCCGCTGGCGCCCCCCACGATGTGCAGCAGGAGGAGCGCGACGAAGATGAACCCGTTGATCCGGTGGATGAGCCGGGTCTCCCCGATGCCGCCGAAGAACGCGATGATCGCGTGGCTGATCCTCCCGTTGGGCTGGTTCTGGGGCAGCCCCGTGACGGCCAGCAGGATGAACGTGATCGCCGCGCCGGCGTGCTCGAGCCGCTCCAGCAGGTTGAAGCGGGAGACCATGGCTTCCTGCTCCTTCCGGCGACCGAAGAGCCTGCCGGGCAGGGCCTTGAGCGCCCTGCGGAGCCGCGCCCCGTGCCCGCGCTCGTCCCTGAGCTCGAACGCGATGTGGAGCGCGAGGCCCGTGAGCACCGTCGGGATCAGGAGGAAGTAGAAGAGCCGCACGAGCCAGATCACGAGATCGTGCTTCGGGCTGATCGGCTGGTGCCCCAGCCAGGCTCCGGCCAGGTTGGGGTCCCCCTTCTTGTGGCACCGCAGGCAGACCTGGGCCACGGACTTCTTTCCGCTCCAGCCGACCTCGTGCGGGCCGTGGCAGTCCTCGCAGGTCAGCACGTTGGCCTGGGGCTTCGCCGTCGGGTTCTGCGCGAGGAAGAGCAGCGTGGCGCCGTGGTAGTCCTTCTCGTAGGAGGCCACGGCGTTCACCGGGAGCCCGTACTTCTTGTCCAGCTTCGCGTTGGAGTGGCACTCGATGCAGTGCAGCGTGGCCTCGAGCCTGACCGAGCTCTGCACGGTCCCGGGGGTGACGTGCGCCGGGTGGCACGTGATGCACGTCGGCAGGTCCGGATTGGGGTTCCCCTTCCTCAGGCCCGCCGCGTGCCCTCCGAACTCATAGGCCGCCATCTCCTTCTCGTGGCACACGGCACACCGGCGGGAGATGTCGGGTCCGGCCTTCGCGATGGGCGGGTCGGTCGCCACGGAGTGGCAGTCCGTGCAGGTGGGCGCGCCCTTCTTCACGCCGGCGTGCGTGGGATGCGGCTGGTGGCACTTCGCGCACAGCTTCGCCTGCTGCTCGTCGCTGGCGCCCACGATGGAGGGTCCGTTCACCGCGTGACACTGCGTGCAGAGCGCGCGTCCTTCCTTGTCCTTCCGATGCGTGGGATGCGGCTCGTGGCAGGCGGTGCAGCGGTCGGCCACGGCGGTATCCGCCACGAGCCGCTCGTGCGCACCGGGGTGGATCGTGTGGCAGTCCGTGCAGACCGGTCCGTTCGGCACGTCCGCGTGCAGCGTGTGCGGGCGCCCGTGGCAGCTCTCGCAGCGCCGGGAGATCTCGGGCCCGGCTTCGTTGATCGCCGCGGGGTCGGAGTGGATGGAGTGGCAGGTCGTGCACCTGGGCGTTCCCGTGCCGACATGCCCCAGGTGAGCCCGCGAGATGTCCTTGTGGCACGACGCGCAGACGCTGTCGCGCTCCGCGACCACCGTGGCCGAGTCGTTGCTGAACCCGATGTGGTGGCATGCGAGGCAGCCGATGGAATCACCGTGTCGGAAGCCCTTGTAGCGCGCTACGTCCAGGCCCGGGTGGCAGGACGCACAGACGTCCTGCACCTGCTCGGGGGTCTGACCTGCGGCCTCCGCCGCGGTCGTAGCCAGGAGAAGCCCGATCAGCACCCCCAGCAGCTTCACGGTCCGACTGCCCGTCCACGTATGCATCCTCTCTCTATTCCTGACTCAGCCCCTCGGGGCTGAAACGGCGTCCACCAAGGCGCGTCCCACGTACCACATCAGCCCTACGAAGCCGATCACGGGGAGGAAGATCACGAAGGCCAGCCCCATGATCGGCGCGGCGACGAGCCCTCCCACGATCTCGGCGGACTCGCGCAGCTTGCCGCGCTCGCGCCGTTCGGGCGCGGCCGCGACGACCTCTTCCACCGGGGCGGTCCGGACCTCCTCGGCGGGTTCCACGACCTGGGCCGTCTCGGGAGCCTTCACTGCCTCCTTCGGCGCTGCGACCGAGCCCAGGTCCACCAGCTTCAGGTGCGACGCCGCCGTGACGACGGCGGCGAGCGTCTCCGGGCTGATGGGCTTGTCGAGGTACTCGAAGGCGCCGAGCTCCCTCACGCGGCGCTCGACCTCGGGCGTCCCGAAGCCCGTCAGCATGATGAAGCGGGTGTCGGGCTGCTCCTCGCGCAGCCAGGCCAGCAGCTCGAGGCCGTCGACCGTGGGCATCCTGAGGTCCGACACCACCACGTCCACGGGGCGCTCGCGCAGCTCCGAGATGGCTCCGGCTCCGTCCGTCGCGGTCGTGACGTCGAACCCCTTCTCGCGGAGGAACCGGTTCCAGCTCGTGCGGACCGCCTCCTCGTCGTCGACGAACATCACCCTGTTCTTGATGGCGTTCATGGCTCTAAGCCTCCTCTTCGCACGAGTGGGCGATCCACCCCGTCCGCTCGCGCATCCGGTTCAAGACCGAGATCAGCTGGTCCAGGCGCTCCTCCGTCGGCTCCGTGAGGAACAGCACCACGCCGCAGGCGGTCAGGTACTCGGCGATCTCGAGAGGCGGGACGCCTTCGATCACCGCGAGCTTCTGCATGCCGGGGTACTCGACGTTCATGCGTCCCAGCACCGCCAGCATCACGCCCTTCGGCTGCTGCTCCGAGTGAAGGACGAGCACGGAGACGGACGACAACGGCTGCTCGCGGACGAGATCCTCGAGGCTCGTGTACCACGTGAGGTCTTCCTCGGGTGGTGCGAGCCTCGCGGCCAGTGAGGCCGCCCGCTCGGAATCCGCCAGCAGGACTGTCGACGACACCGTCAGATCCTCCTCCGGCCCAGGGGGGCCGATCCCGCCGGTCGAGCCGTCCTCGGCTCCCGGCACATCCCGAGAAGGCAACGACCGTGCCACTTGTGCCAAGAAGTGCGAGATCTCCGTAAGTCGTTGTTCATAAATGACTTGACGGAATGCGAAAGGAGCGCTGACGTGTCCTGGATCGCGCGGAGTGTATGCTCCGCGCATACAGCATCGGAGCGGGGTACGACGTCCGCTCCGGGAGGCAAAGGCGTAAGTTCAAGTCCTACAACAAGATGAGGTGTGGAAGTGCGCCGTGGACAGGGTGTATGACCACGACATACACTCGAGGGAAGCCTACTCCGACAACGGATCTGGCCCATCCGGGCTGTCCTCGTCGGAGCCCTGGGGGCCGGTGATCCCGTGCTTGCGCATGAGGGCGTGCAGGTTCGGTCGCTTCATGCCGACGGCCTCGGCGGCATGGGTCACGTTCCACTGCGCCGACTGGAGCGCCTTGAGGACGAACAGCTTCTCCACGCGCTCCACCGCTTCCTCGCGGAGCTCGCGCTTGCGGGCGGCGAGGGCACGGGCGTCCTCGGGCACGTCGTCCCACTCGGCGGCGGCCGCCGGGCCCACCATCGTCGGGATGGCCTCGAGGTCGATCACCCGGTTCTCGGCCAGCAGGACCGCGCGCTCCATCGCGTGCTCGAGCTCCCGCACGTTGCCGGGCCAGTCGTGGGCCTCGAGCGCCGCCATGGCCCGGGGCGTGATGCCGTCGATCTCCTTCTTGAACTGCTGCCCGAAGCGCTTCACGAAGTGGTGCGCCAGGAGCGGGATCTCCTCGCGGCGCTCGCGCAGGGACGGGATGCGGATGGTGAAGACGCTGAGCCGGTAGAAGAGGTCCTCGCGGAACGTGCCCTCCTCCACCATGTGCTGGAGATCGCGGTTCGTGGCGGCGATCAGGCGCACGTCCACCGACACGGACTTGTCCGCGCCCACCGGCCGGATCTCGCGCTCCTGGATCAGGCGCAGGAGACTCCCCTGGACGGACGCGGGCATCGTGCTGATCTCGTCGAGGAAGAGGGTGCCCCCGCGGGCGGTCTCGGCGAGTCCCTTCCGGTCGCGGACCGCGCCCGTGAACGCGCCCCGGACATGCCCGAAGATCTCCGACTCCAGGAGCGTCTCGCTGAGCGAGGCGCAGTCCGCCACGACGAGATGGGCGTCGCGTCGGGGGCTGTTGTAGTGCACGGCTCGTGCGATCAGGTCCTTGCCGGTGCCGGTCTCGCCGGTGATGAGGACGGTGCTGCTGGTGGGGGCGACCTTCTGGACGAGCTGCATGACCCGGCGCATGCCCGTGGACGAGCAGATGACGTTGCCGATGCTGTAGCGCGTCTCCAGCTCGGAGCGCAGGCGCTGCGTGAGGTCGACGAGCTGCCTGCGCTCGAGCGCGCGGGCCACGGCGACGAGGAGCTGGGGAGGGCTCACGGGCTTCTCGAGATAGTCGAAGGCCCCGAGCTTGATGGCCTCCACGGCGGTCTCGATGGTCGCGTAGCCGGTGACGATGAGCACCTCCGTCTCGGGGGAGAGGTCGCTCACGCGACGCAGGAGCTCGATGCCGTCGACCTCCGGCATCTTGATGTCCAGCAGGAGGAGGTCGAAGACCTCCTTCTTGACGAGATCGAGCGCCTCCCTCGACGACGTCGTCGTCGTGACGTTGTAGCCCTCGGGGACGAGCACCCGCCGGATGGCCTCGCACACCACCGCCTCGTCGTCGACCGCGAGGACCCGGGGGGGGGTCGTCCACTTGCTCTCGTCGCTCATGCGCTCGCCATCACTTCGGCCGGAAGGGGGACGGGGAGGAGGACGGTGAAGACCGTGCCGGTCCTCCCGTCGCTCTCGACCAGGATCGTGCCTCGATAACCGCGGATCAGCCCCTGCGAGACGGACAGGCCGAGGCCCGAGCCTTGCCCCACGGGCTTCGTGGTGAAGAAGGGATCGAAGACCTTCGACAGGTCGGCCGCCGCGATCCCCACGCCGGTGTCGCGAAACGCGATGCGCACGACCTCCGTCCCCGAGTGGGGCGGCAGGCCGGCGCTCGCGTACGCGGAGCGCGCCACCGTGTCCGCCTCCACCGAGAGATCTCCGCCGTGGGGCATCGCCTGGACGGCGTTCATCATGAGGTTCACGAACACCTGCATGAGCTGTCCCGGCTGGGCCTCGACTTCGGGAAGGTCGTCGGGCACCGCGACCGTGAGGTGCACGTCGGCGTTCTGCATCTCGACCTTGAGGAGCTCCGCGGCCCCGGCCAGCACCTGCGCGACGTCGCACGGCTCGGTGACGGGCGCTTCCTCCTGCTTGCGCGAGTAGTCGAGGAGCTGGCGGATGATGGCCGCGGAGCGGTTCGCCTGCTGCTCGATCATGCGCAGGTCCTCGAAGGCCTGGGAGTCCGGGGGTACGGCGCGGCGCACGAGATGGCTGTAGGTGAGGATGGCCATCAGGGGGCTGTTCAGCTCGTGGGCGATGCCCGCGGCGACGAGGCCCACCGAGGACAGCTTCTCCGCCCGCACCACCTGGAACTGCGCGTCCCTGAGCTCCGCCGCCTTCTGGGCCACGCGCTCCTCGAGCGTGCTGGCCCACTCTTCCAGCCTGCGGTTGGAGCTGTTCAGGCTCTCGACCGCCTCGTTGAAGGCGCCCGCCAGGATGCCGATCTCGCGGGCCGCCCCTCGCGGCACCTGGAGGGCGGGGTCGCCACCGGCCAGGCGCCGCGTCGCCGCCACCATCCGGTTGATGGGCTTCCGCACGCTCCGCGAGATGATGAGGATGAGCGCCGCGGTGATGAGGATCACGGCGAGGCCGGAGAAGAGGAGCGCGCCGCGCGTGGACGATGCCAGGCGGGCTTCGGCGGAGTCCAGCGACACCGACACGTCCAGCACGCCGAGAACGCTCTGCCGGGCGGGTGAGACGTGGCAGTGCGCTCCCTGGCACCCTTCCTGGTTCCGGATGACGTGGATCGTGGACAGGATGCGCTCGCCCGCCGCGTTCGTGTACGTGCGGGGCGGGAGGCGGGAGGACGACATGACCCGAAGGGGAGTCCCCGTCGCGTGGCACGACGCGCAGGGCTGGGCCAGCGTGTCGACCACCGTGCCCACCTCCCGCAGCCTCGACGAGTAGACGATCCGGCCCTCCTTGTCGAAGAGGCGGATGCCCTCGATGCCGTCGCGGTTGCCGACGGCCTGCAGCATCTCCGCGACGCCCTCGCGGTGGTTGAGCTTCATCTCGCGGTCGATGCTCAGACCGATGGCCTCCGAGATGCTCTCCGAGCCCCGTACGACCTCGGAGTAGACCTGCTTGCGCTGGGAGCGGATGAGCATGGCGGAGAGGAGGCCCATGCTGACCAGAGCGAAGAACCCTGCCGGGACTGCGATGCGGGTGCTGAGAGTCCTCAGGGGCAAGCTGACACCGCTTGCTAAGGCCAAGGGAGGGCCTCAATTAGCGCACTCTGAGCGTGACCCAAACCCGGAGCCTTGTCAACCCCGGAAATCTCCTCTCGAATCGTCGGGATTCGGCGCCTCTCAGGCGCCTTGTCGACCCTTCGAGAGGACGCGCTTGTAGGCTACGAGGTGGGCCAGGGCGTCGGTCTCGCGACCCTCCGCCTCGTACAGGCGGGAGAGGTTGAAGTGCGCCGCGGCGAGCTCGGGATCGAGACTCAGGGCCGTCTCGTAGGCCTCGGCCGCGCCCGCGCTCCTGCCCTGGTCCTCGAGCACGACTCCCAGGTTGTAGAAGGCCCGAGCGCCGTGGGGGTCGGCGCGCAGCGCCTGCCGGTAGTGCGCCTCGGCCGCGGCGAGGTCGCCCTCCTCGTGGAGCAGCCGGCCGAGGTTGAGGTGCGCGTCGGCGTGAGCGGGCTCGCGCGCCAGTGCGCTCGCGTACGCTTCCTTGGCACGGGCGGGAGACTCGGCCTCCAGATCCAGGCCGGCGTCGTACCAGCCGTCGGCGTCCCGGTCGGCCGTGCGCCGGATCGCCGCGTCGCCGGGGTCCTGGCCCTCGGGCTCCGACGACGTTCGCGGAGCCGGGAAGTCGAGCTGGATCTGGCCGGTGCCCGGATCCCATGCTCCCCCTTCGTCGCGTGCGACCACGCGGCCTCCCTCGGCCGCGATCCGGACCGCGCTCAAGGGGCGCCCGGCGGGCAGCTGCGCCCGAAGGCTCTCGAGCGCCTCGCGGACCCGGCGGGTGGGGACGTCGGCCTCGAGGAGTGCCCTCGCGCCACGCAGCAACGCGACGTCCTGGAACGAGAAGAGGTAGACGCCGTGGGGCCCCCGCCGCGGCGAGAGCAGCCCGCTCCTGGTCCACGCGAGGATCGTCGAGGCGGGCAGGTTCAGGAGCTCGCCCACCTCCCGCGTCGTATAGCCCCCCTTCATGGCCGCGCGCGGTGCGGGCCGCTCAGCCCGAGGCGGCTTTCTTCCCGGAGGCCTTCCTCTTCGCGGCGGACTTCTTCGCCGCGGAGCTCTTGCCCGCGCGCGCCGCCGGCTTGCGGCCTCCCGCCTCGCCACCCTCCTGGACGGCCAGGGAAGCCTTGAGGGCGGCCATCAGGTCGATGATCTGGCCCCTGGATTCCTCGACGGGCGCCGCGGTGATCTCCCGACCCTCCACCTTGCGCTGGATGAGCTCGAGCGTCTTCTCGTAGACCTCGTCCCTGAAGGCGGTGGGGTCGAACTCCTCCGAGGCCGCCTGCTCGACGAGCTGGACGGCCAGCTTCAGCTCGGCCTCGTCGACCTCGCCCTCCTCGACGGGCACGTCGCCGAAGGAGCGGAGCTCGTCCGCGTAGTAGAGCTGCTCGAGCAGGAGTCCCTCCTCGTGGGGACGCACCATCGCCAGGTGCTCCTTGCCCCGCGTCGCGTGCTTGGCGATGGCCACCCGCCCGGTGCGGCGCAGCGCCGCGGAAAGCAGCCGGTAGGCACGCGCGCCGCCCTTGTCGGGCCCCAGGTAGTAGGCCTTGTTCGAGTAGATCCGGTCCACCCGCTCCGCGGGCACGAAGCTCACGATCTCGATCGCGTCCGACTTCGGCGCCTCCACGACGCGCAGCTCCTCGTCGTCGAAGAGCACGTACTGCCCCTTCGAGAACTCGTAGCCCTTCACGATGTCCTCGCGCGGGACGACGACGTCCTCGGTCGGACAGACGTACTGCTGGCGCACGCGCGTGCCGCACGCCTTGTGGATCATGTTGAAGGAGATGTGGCGCGCCGACTCGCCGGTCGAGTACAGCTTGACCGGGAGAGACACCAATCCGAAGGAGATCGTCGAAGTACCGATCGCGCGGGCAGTCATGCCGAAAACGTATGTTCACCCGCGCGCCGGACGCAACGAAAACCGTGAGGCGCCGCGCGCGACGCCGCTTCGTCCTCGGCGCGGGGCGGGGGGCTCGACCCCGTCGGGCTCCCCGCCCCGCGCGTGCCTTCCTACTTCCCCTGGAGGTCGTCCGCGATCCACCCCGCTCCGTACACCTTCCTGAGCGCCTCGATGATGCCGACCGAGTGCACGGACACCGTGCGTCCCACCTCGTCGCTGAAGATGAAGCGGTTCGGCAGGAACTGGATGTTGCCGTCGAAGGCGACGCCCACGATCTCCGCGTCGCGGTTGATCACGGGGCTCCCGGAGTTGCCCCCGATGATGTCGTTGGTGCTCACGAAGTCCAGAGGCGTCGCCAGGTCGAGCTTGCCCGCCGCGGCCGCCCACCTCGGCACGAGGTTCCAGGGCGCGTGGTCGTCGAACGCCGCGGAGCGCGCGTAGAGCCCGTAGAACGTGGTCTTGTACGGGGCGTAGGTCCCGTTCATCGGGTAGCGCTTCACCACGCCGTCGGTGATGCGCAGCGTGAACGTCGCGTCCGGCGGCAGGGAGCGACCATACGCCGCGAAGATGGCCCGTCCGATCAGCTCGGCGTTGTTCGCGATCGTCGCTTCGAGCGGCTGCTCACGGCGCGCGACCTCGAGGTTGAGAGGCGCGATCCTGGTCGCCGCCACGATCAGCGGGTCGGTCGACGCGCTCACCGCCGCGGCTCCTCCCTCGACCAGGGCCGTGCGCACCGCCGGGTCCGCCAGCTTCGTTCCGTCCAGCAGCGCCGCAGCCGCGGCGGCGGGGGTGCGTCCGCGCAGCACCGCCTGGAGGAACGGGTCGTCGGGAGGCAGCTCCGAGCGCGCGGCCTCGAGCTGGGCGGTCAGCGTCAGCCGCTCCACCTCGGGATCGATCTCCTGTGCGCGCATCACCTGCGCCCGGATGCGCTCGAGCCTGTTTCCGCGAAACGCCGGCATGCGCAGCGAATCGGGCAGGGCCGCCTCGCGGGGGAGCAGCACGATCCGACCCGCGAGCTCCAGGAGCCGGGATCCGGCGAACCCGTAGTACCGGCTCTGGACGGCGAACGAGCGCTCCTGGTCCAGCGCCCGGGCGATCGCGTCCCATGCGCCGCCGTAGCGAGCCTTCAGCTTCGGATCGGCGTCGATGCGGTTGCGGAAGTCGCGCTCGAAGGCCTGCTTGCGCGCCATACGCTGGGGATCGAGGAGGCCGGACAGGTACCCGTCGACCGCCTTCTGCGAGTTCTGCAGCCCGAAGATCGCGTTCTCGTAGCGGCGCCGGTCCGCGTCGCTGCGGGCCGAGAGCTTCCTCATGACCGCGAGCTGCCGCCCGTAGGCGGAGAGCGTGGCGGGATAGACCACGTCACGCAGGTACTCCATCTGGGCGACCGTGAGGAGGCGTCCCGTCGAGCCGGGATTGCCGACGACGAACACCAGGTCTCCCTCCGCGGCTCCCGCGGGGCTCCAGCGGAAGTAGTCGCCTCCGCTGCGCGGCTTGTCGTTCTCGTAGACCCGCAGGATCGAGATGTCCATGTCGTAGCGGGGGTACGTGAAGTTGTCCGGGTCTCCTCCGAAGAACGCCGCCTGCTCCTCCGGGGCCATCACCAGGCGGATGTCCGTGTAGCGCTTGTAGCGGTAGAGCGAGTACAGGCCGCCCTGGTAGAACGTCACCACCTGGCAGCTGAGACCGCTGGTCCGGTCGCACTCGGCCGTGACGGCCGAGATCGCAGAGTCGCGCTGCTCCACCTGGCGGACGGCGTCCGTGGCCGTGACCGCCGCCCGGATGCGCGGGGTCACGTCCTCGATGGACTCGAGCTGATCCGCCCACATTCCGGGGCAGCGCTTCTCCTGCGCCCGGCTGTGCGCGACGAAGCCCGTCGTCATGTAGCTCGTGTCGGGCGGGGACACGGCCGTGATGCAGGCGCGCGAGCAGTGGTGGTTCGTCAGCACGAGGCCGTCCGGGGACACGAACGACGCCGAGCATCCGGGGATCCGCACGGCCGAGCGGCGCACGTGGTTCAGCCAGGACGAGTCCGGCCGGAAGCCGTACGTCTCCTGCCAGTAGGCCAGGGGCGGCGCGTCGAAGGTCCACATCGTGCCGAACTCCTTCACGAACCCGCTCGACGTGGCCTGTGCCCGGGCGGGAGACCCGCTCGTGGCGAAGAGGAGAAGGGTGGAGATGCAGAGGGCGAGGAGCGCCGCAAAGCGGCGCGGGGGATGCGTGCTCATGGCTTCGACCGTGGGTTGAGGGCTCCGGGGACGGCCTCCAGCACGACCGTGCACGTGGTGAATTCTAGGGTGCGCGTACGGCGTTGGGAACGTGCGGAGGCGTCGTGGAGAGCGATGCCCCTCCGGGCCCGCCCCTGCCACGGCGCAGGTCCCCGTTGGCGAACCTGGCGGCCGGCCCTATCGTGCGCGCATGGCCTCCTCCCGCGACGAACGTCTGTCGGCCTACCGCGAGAAGCGTCGCGCCTCGCGCACGCCCGAGCCCTTCGGCGGCGAGGTGGTGGCGGGGGGCAGCGTGTTCGTGGTCCAGAAGCACGCGGCCCGCTCGCTGCACTGGGACCTGCGCCTCGAGCTGGACGGCGTGCTCCTGTCGTGGGCCGTGCCCAAGGGGCCGTCGCCCAACCAGAGGGACAAGCGGCTCGCGGTGCGGACGGAGGACCATCCCCTGGAGTACGCGGAGTTCGAGGGCGTCATCCCCGAGGGGGAGTACGGCGCCGGGGCCATGATCGTCTGGGACCGGGGCGTCTGGGTGCCCCTCGAGGATCCCGCCCGGGGATTGGAGAAGGGCAAGCTCCTCTTCGAGCTGCGGGGCCACAAGCTCCTCGGGCGCTGGACTCTGGTGAAGACGCGCCAGGCCCGCGACTCGTGGCTGCTCATCAAGGAGCGCGACGCCCACATGCGCCCGGACGGCGACACAGCGTCCTATCCGCAGGACTCCGTCTATTCGGGCCTGACGGTCGAGGATCTGCCTTCGGCGGACGAGCGCGCCGAGGCGCTCGCCGCACGCGTCGCGTCGCTGGGCGCGGAGCGGTGGGCCGTGCGCGCCCAGGACGTCGACCTGATGCTGGCCTCCGCGGCTCCGGCCGCGTTCACGCGGCCGGGGTGGGTCTTCGAGATCAAGTACGACGGCTATCGGCTCCTGGCGGAGCGGCACGCCCGCGAGCCCCGCCTGCGCTCCCGGGCGGGAAACGACCTGACCGCCACCTTCCCGGAGATCGCCCGCGCCGTGCGCGGGCTTCCGTACGACGGGCTGGTCCTGGACGGGGAGGTGGTCGTCCACGACGCGGAGGGCCTGCCCTCGTTCTCCCGGCTGCAGCGCCGCGGCCGCATCGTGAGCCGACTCGACGCGCTCCGGGCCGCGGCGGAGCTGCCCGCGACCTACTACGCCTTCGATCTCCTGGCGGTGGAGGGTTACGACGTGCGCCCCCTCCCGCTCCTCCGGCGCAAGGAGCTGCTCGCGGACCTGCTCCCCACCGTCGGGCCGATACGCTACTCGGATCACGTCGCCGAGCAGGGCGAGGCCCTGTACGCCCGGATCGGCGAGATGGGGCTGGAGGGGATCGTGGGCAAGAGGTCCGACGCTCCGTACCGCGGCGGTCGCTCCGCGCTCTGGATCAAGGTCCGGACGATACGGGTCGAGGACTTCGTGGTCGTGGGGTGGACGGAGCCGGCCGGCGCGCGCAGCGGGTTCGGCGCGCTGCACCTCGCGCGCTGGGCCGAGGGCCTTCTCGAGTACGAGGGCAGCGTGGGCAGCGGCTTCAGCGACGCGCAGCTGGAAGGGCTGCGGGCGGCCCTGGAGGAGCGCGCGACCGAGGCGTGCCCCTGCGGGTCGGGGGCCGTGCCGCGCGGCCGCAAGCACCACTGGGTCCGCCCCGAGCTCGTCGTCGAGGTCGCGTACAAGGAGATGACCGACGACGGCCTGCTCCGCCAACCCTCGTTCTCCCGCAGGCGGCCGGACAAGCGGCCGGAGGAGTGCGTGCGATCGGGTGGGCGTGGCGACGGGGACCGCGACGAGGCGCCTCCCTCCCCGGTCGTGGCCGTGGAGGAGCGGGTGGTCCCCTTCAGCAACCTCGACAAGGTCTTCTGGCCGAACGAGGGCTACACCAAGGGGGACCTCGTGGACTACCACCGCCGCGTGGCGCGCTGGATGCTCCCCTACCTCGAGGACCGCCCCCTCGTGATGACGCGCTACCCTGACGGGATCCACGGGAAGTCCTTCTTCCAGAAGGACGCGCCCCCGTTCGCGCCGGAGTGGATGCGACGCGTGACGCTGTGGAGCGAGGGATCGGAGCGCGAGCTCTCCTACTTCGTGGCGGAGGACCTGGACGCGCTCCTCTACGTCGTGAACCTGGGCACGATCCCCGTGCACGTATGGTCCAGCCGGATCTCGTCGCTGGCCCACCCGGACTGGTGCGTGCTGGATCTCGATCCCAAGGAGGCCCCGTTCCTGCACGTGGTCGAGATCGCGCGCACGCTGCGCGAGCTCGGAGAGGAGATCGGCCTGCCGACCTTCGTGAAGACGAGCGGCTCCTCGGGGCTGCACGTCCTGGTGCCGCTGGGGCGGCGGCTCACGCACGAGCAATCGCGCACGCTCGCCCAGCTCCTCGCCCGGGTGGTCGTCGGGGAGCGCCCCGACATCGCCACCCTCACGCGCAACCCGGCCCGCCGCGGAGGAAAGGTCTACATCGACGTCGTCCAGAACGGGCAGGGACGTTTGCTGGCCGCACCGTTCACCGTGCGTCCGCTGCCCGGTGCGACGGTCTCCGCTCCGCTGGCGTGGCGTGAGGTCGGCCGCCGCCTCACGCTCGCGCGGTACACGCTGCGGACCGTTCCGGCGCGCATGACGCGGTTGAAGGAGGATCCTCTGCGCGCCGTGCTCGACCTGGAGCCGGACCTGCCGGCGGCCCTGGAGCGTCTGAGGCGCTGGCTCGGGTGAGCGCCCTCCTGGAGATTTCTCCGGGAGGCGGGACCTGCGTCACCGCGCGGCGGCCGCGAGCAGGGACTCCACCCGGGCGACGACGGCGTCCACCGCGGCCTCGTCGGGGCCCTCCCCGGAGACCAGGAGGTCCGCGAGCACCCTGCTGGGCTCCACGAGCTCGAGGTGCATGGGCCGCACGCTCCTCTCGTACTGGTCGAGAACGGACTCGACCGTGCGCCCCCGTTCCGCGACGTCCCTGCGCAGCCTCCGGGCCAGGCGCACGTCGGGTGCCGCGTCCACCCAGACCCCGACGTCCAGGAGCGCGCGCAGCCGAGGCTCGGCCAGCACGAGCATGCCCTCCACGATCAGGACCGGCTTCGGTGCCACCGGCTCGCCGGCGCCGGGCCGGCGCGTGTGCGTGACGAAGTCGTACGCCGGGACCGTCACGCTCCCTCCCCGCCGAAGCCGCTCCACGTGCGCCACCAGGAGATCGGTCTCCAGCGCGTCGGGACGGTCGTAGTTGACGCCCTCCCGCTCGGCCGGACTCAGGCCGGAGAGATCGCGGTAGTAGGCGTCGTGGTGGATCACCGCCGCCCGCTCCCCGCCGATCCGCCGCACCAGATGCAGAACCACCGTCGACTTGCCCGACGCGCTCCCACCGGCGACGCCGACGACGACCGGTCGGCACCGGGGCCTCCCGCTCACGGGCCCTCGACGACCACGAAGATCAGGCGGGCGAGCGCCGCCGGGACCTCCCGACGCTCCTTCCCCCCGTCGAGCAGGACCACGGCCACGCCTTCGAGGGCTCCGCCGTGCGGGACTTCGACCCTCATCCTCACGCCGGGTGTGAGCCCTTCGGCCTCCATCGAGCGGAGCCGCTCCGGGTCCTCGTCGCGCACCGCTCGGATCCGCACCACCGCTCCCTCCTCCACCTCGGTGAGCGTCACGGAGTCCGTGCCCTCGATCTCTCCGCCGCGGGTCGGAATCGGGGCGCCGTGGGGATCGTGGCTCGGAAAGTGGATGGCCGCGGCCATCCGCTCGACGAGTCCGTCCGACGCCGCGTGCTCCAGCCGCTCGGCTTCGCCGTGCACGTCGTCCCACGAGTAGCCGAGGCGTTGGCAGAGGTACGTCTCGATGATGCGGTGCCGGCGCAGCACCCGCAGGGCCTCCTTGCTTCCCAGCCTCGTGAGGCGGACGCCGCGGTACGGCACGTGCTCGACGAGGCCGGACTCGGCCATCCGCTTCACCATCCCCGTGACGGAGGCGGGCTGGACGGCGAGGGCGTCGGCGATGGCGCTCGTGGAGGCGGCGTCTCCGCGCTCGGAGATGCCGTAGATGGCCTTGAGGTAGTCCTCCACCGAGCGGGAGAGGCCGCGCGCGGGTTCCGACATGGGCACCGGGTCGGAGGGTACGTGCGTGGTGCTCCGGGAAGCTACCCGGCGCCGTGGGCACCGTCCAGCGCACGGGCCTCACCTCGACAGGCTGGGCCGCCCTGTACGTCCGTGGTATCTTGGGAACGCGCTTGCGACATCCTGTGCTCCCATCACCGTCCCAACCCCCGGGGAATGAGTTCCGAGGACCGCGACAAGGACGAGGTTCGGCCTTACCACGCCAGGACGGAAGGTAGCGGCCAGGAGGCGGCCGATGCGGTCGCCGCCGTTCTGAAGCACGCGGCCGCGAAGGACGCGGCGGCGCGCGAGAAGGCGCCCGCCAAGAAGCAGCCGAAGTGGATGCTTCCGCTCGGAATCAACCTGGCCGTGTTCGCCGTCTACTTGTTGATCGCGCCGCCGGCCTGGGTGACCCTGCACCCCCTCAAGGGCCCGTCTCCCGCCGAGCAGGCGACCAGCCTCCGCGTCGCGATGTACCTGCAGGCGACGCGCATCGAGGCCTACGAGCGGGAGCACGGCTCGGTTCCGGACAGCCTCGCGGAGGCGGGTAGCCCCATTTCCGGGATCATGTACAACCGTCTGGGCTCGAACTCGTTCCAGCTCGTCGGCACGAACGGCAGCGCCACGCTGGAGTACGATTCCTCCCAGTCGCTGGCGGCGTTCGCGGGATCCTCCCTGAGCCGGCTGTCCGGAGGATGACCATGCGGCGTCTGCTTCGGATGCGGGGGCCGGGCTCCGGCGACCCGGCGGGCTCCCGTGCCGGGCGCGGCGGGTTCACGCTGATCGAGCTCCTGGTCGTGATGGCGATCATCGGGATCCTCGCGGGGCTCGCGATCCCGAACCTCAAGAACGTGATCCAGCGCGCGCGCGCCGCGGACGTCGCCGGGACGATGAACGTCGTCAAGGTGGCGGCGCTCAACTACAACGCCCACGAGCTCTCCTGGCCGCCCGAGACGCCGGCCGGCGAGGTGCCTCCGGGGCTGGTGCCGTACCTGCCCGCCAACTTCTCCTTCCGGCGCGGCGACTACACGCTCGACTACGAGAACTGGACGCTTCCCGGCGGCCTGCCGGGCGACCCGACCACGCACACGCTGATCGGCATCTCGGTGACCACGACCGATCCGGCGCTCGGGGAGGCGATCCGGGAGCTGCTCGACGGCGCCATCGTGTTCTCGGTCGGCAACACTTACACCATCGTCATCGATCGAAGCTGAAGCGCGGGCACGTCCCGTTGCCGTCTCCGCGCGCGGTCGCACGGGTATGTGGAATGTCCGTGCGGCGCGGGCGTATGATGAAAGGAGGCGACCATCCACCGGTCCGGCGACACGTCCATGTCCTACGAGAAGGCCACCGACGGGATCCGCGTTCAGGTCGAGCCGAGCTTCTCGCTCGCCGACTCCGACCCCGTGGAGGGGACGTTCGTGTTCTCGTACGACATCCGGGTGGCGAACGAGAGCAAGTCGCCGGCCCGCCTCCTCTTCCGTCACTGGCTCATCCACGACGCCGTGGGAGAGGACACGGAGGTGGACGGAGAGGGCGTGATCGGCCTCCAGCCGGTCATCGACCCCGGCGGCTCGCACGAGTACCGCAGCTACTGCGTCCTGCGCTCGCCGGCGGGATACATGGAGGGCTACTACACGTTCGCCCGGCCGGACGGCCAGAAGTTCCGCGTCGAGGTGCCCCGGTTCCACTTCACGGCGCCGCTCACGTTCAGAACGTCCTCCTTCCCGCAGGAGGACGAGGACGAGCCCGAGGCGTCGATGAACTGAGCGCCCCCGTCCGGGCGGCCGAGCACCGCCGGCGCACGGGGAGCGGTGGCAACGAACACCCTAAGCTGTTATCATTGCCGGTCTTGACCCGCCTGTTCCGTTCCGTGGCCGAGGGGGCGAAGTGAGCGATTCCGTCGCCGTGGACGCCAAACGAATCCTGCTGCGCTACGGCGCCCCCATCTCGATCCTGGACAAGATCTCGGAGTCCGACCGGATCGACTTCGCGAGGACGATCTCGCGGACGACGCTGGCGGAGCGGGAGAAGCGGCTGCGGATGCTCCTCGAGGAGCACGGCTACACGGCCGCGGACTGAGCCGGGGGACTCAGAGGGCCTCGACCTCGAGCGTGCGCACGCCGTCGAGCGCCAGCTGGACCTGGATCCGGGTCCCCGCTCCATGCCGGTGCGCGTCGAGATCCGCCTCCACCCCGTCGACCCGCACGGCACGGATCGAGCCCGCCGGCACCGTGGGCGCCAGGACGAGGGCGGGCGGAGCCCGTCCCGCCGTCGGCTCGACCTCGTAGCGCATCGTGGATCCGTGCTTCCGGTAGGAGAGCCGGAAGCGTACCGGCCCCGCGGCCAGGCCCGACGCCTCGAACGCGCGCAGGTGCGAGGGGAATGCCGGCGCCAGCTCCACGCGTCCGGCGGGAGCGTCGGGCACGAGCCCCAGCAGCCCGTGGGCGAGTGCTCCCAGGAGGGCGCCGGCGCCGGGCGAGCCCGGAAGGCGCGGGCCCTCCGGGCCGTCCCAGGT
>JBJKSF010000165.1:0-11542 GCA_046704285.1 Longimicrobiales bacterium
GCGATCTTCCCGGGCAGGTCGCGACGGCCGCAGGCGCGGGCCGAGGTCCGGGCCGCGCCACGTCGGTCGAGCTCGCCGGCACCCGGGCCGAGATCGGGGACGGCACGATCGTCATCGCCGCGATCACGAGCTGCACGAACACGTCCAACCCGTCCGTGATGGTGGGGGCGGGCCTGCTCGCCAGGAAGGCAGTGGAGCGCGGCCTGACCGTACCGCCGTGGGTGAAGACCAGCATGGCGCCCGGCTCCAAGGTCGTGACGGACTACCTGGCCACCTCCGGGCTGACGGAGCCGCTCGACGCGCTCGGCTTCCAGGTGGTGGGCTACGGCTGCACGACGTGCATCGGCAACAGCGGCCCGCTGCCCGAGCCCGTCCAGGAGGCCGTCAAGGAGCAGGGGCTCGTGGTGGCGGCCGTCCTGTCCGGGAACCGGAACTTCGAGGCGCGCATCCACCCCTCCGTGCGCGCCAACTACCTCGCGTCGCCGCCCCTGGTGGTCGCGTACGCGCTCGCCGGCAGGATCGACATCGACCTCTACAACGAGCCGCTGGGGCACGACCGCGACGGCAAGCCGGTCTTCCTCTCCGACATCTGGCCGTCGGCGGAGGAGGTGCGCCGGACCGTGGCGAGCGCGCTCAAGCCCGGGATGTACCGCGCCCGCTACGGGGAGGTGTTCGAGGGGGACGAGAGATGGCGGGCGCTGCCGATGCCGGAAGAGAGCGACCGGTACGAGTGGAACCCCGAGTCCACCTACATCCAGTGCCCGCCGTTCTTCCAGGGGATGGGCGCCGAAGCCCCCGCGCCCCAGGACATCCGGGGCGCACGCGTCCTCGCGCTCCTCGGCCAGTCCGTCACGACGGACCACATCTCGCCGGCCGGGGCGATCCCGAAGAACGAGCCGGCCGGACGGTACCTGCAGGAGCACGGCGTGAAGGTCCTCGACTTCAACACCTTCGGCTCCCGGCGCGGCAACCACGAGGTCATGATGCGGGGCACGTTCGGCAACGTCCGCATCCGGAACCGCCTGCTGGACGGGAAGGAAGGCGGCTACACGGTCCACCTGCCCACCGGCGAGGTGCTGCCCATCTACGACGCGGCGATGCGTTACGCCGACGAGGGCACGCCGCTCGTCGTCATCGCCGGCAAGGAGTACGGGACGGGGAGCTCCCGCGACTGGGCGGCCAAGGGCACGATCCTGCTGGGCGTGCGCGCGGTGCTGGCCGAGAGCTTCGAGCGCATCCACCGGAGCAACCTCGTGGGCATGGGCGTGCTCCCGCTCGAGTTCGTCGACGGTGCGAGCTGGGAGTCGCTCGGGCTCGACGGCCGGGAGACCTTCGACCTCACGGGCATCGCCGACCGCCTGGGGCCCGGCTCGCGGGTGGACGTGATCGCGACCGCGGAGGACGGCACGGTCAGGCGGTTCGAGGCCCGGGCCCGGCTGGACTCCGACGTCGACGTGGAGTACTACCGGAACGGAGGGATCCTCCAGACCGTCCTGCGCAGGATGGCGCGCGGGGAGATGTAGCCGGACCTTCCGGGTGCCGCGTCTCCGGTGCGAGGGCGGCCGCTGCGTGCGCGGCAGCGGCCGCCCCCACCCTGTTCCTCAGCCCGTCGGGGCCCCGGGTGCGCCCTTGTCCAGCAACGCGACGACGCTGTGCGCCGTGCCCGGCGGAACGCGCACCGGATAGGCCTCGCCCGGGGGCGTCACGCCACGGATCAATTGCGGGTTGAGCGTCCTCAGCACGTGCGTCTCCACGTGGACGGTGCGGGCCACGCTGGCGAGCGTGGTCCCTCCCGGAACGAAGACGCGCTGGTAGCGATACGGCGCGACGTCGCTCTTCGTGAACCCGAACTCGGCGGCGTGGCGCGCCAGGAACGTCGCTGCCAGCATGCGCGGCACGTACTGGCGGGTCTCGCGCGGGAGCCGGTCGATCACCTTCCAGTAGAGCCCCTGCGCTGCCTCTTGCTTCCCCGCGTACGGAGCGAGCGCCCAGTCCACCCTGCCCGGTCCCGCGTTGTACGCGGCGGCGGCCAGGTTCCACGAGTCGTAGCGCTCGTAGAGCGCCTGCAGGTAGTCCAGCGCTGCGTCGGTGGCCCGGACGGGATCGCGACGCTCGTCGACCCACGCATCGACGCGGAGTCCGTACTGGAGGGCGGTGGGCACCATGAGCTGCCAGACACCCACGGCGGAGGCGTCGGAGACGGCTCGGGGCGAGAGGCCGGACTCCATCATCGCCAGATAGAGGAGATCCGAGGGCATCCCGCGCTGCCGCAGCTTGCGCCGGATCAGGCCGCCGTAGACCCCTTCCTGGTCGAGCAACGCCTGGAAGAGGGGGCGCTGGTCCGTCCGGAACCGATGCACCCAGGCCGCGACCTGGGCGTTCATGGGCACCGGCGCGGGCGCGTCGGGTCGCGGTGGGGCCGTGGAGGCCGGCGCGACGGCAGCGGCGCGGGGCGGTGGATGCACGGCCAGCCAGGGCCGCCCGCCGCGACTCGTCACAAGCAGCGGAATCGCGACCACGGGCGCCCAGCGCCAGGGCGGCACGCCCCGGCGCCTCGGCGGGCAGACATCCACGAGAGAGTCGGATCTATGGTCATGGGTCCACGGCGTGCGCGCAGACCCCGTACGGCCGGTCTTGCTCATCGTCCACCTCCCTTGGACACCCTTCCTTTCAACGAAACGACCGGTAGCGAGATCGCAGCCGGTCCGGAACAGGGTGCTCGAGGTGGGGACCGGCGCCCTCACCCTCGTCCATCGACGAGAGGGGCCGTTCCCCGGGTTCGCGAGAGGTCAACTCAACAGTATGGAACGCCTCCTGCAACCGGAAGGTTCCTTCCGGTGGGCCAACGGTCCGGCCGGGCACACGGTCCGCGTGCTCGCCGGGAAGAAGGGCCGGGTCGGAATCCTACTCCTTCGGGTACACCGAGACGACGGGCTTGCGCCGCATGCGCTCGAACGTCACCACGCCGTCCGCCGTGGCGAACAGCGAGTCGTCGCCCGCGCGCTGGACGTTGCGCCCGGGATGGAAGCGGGTGCCACGCTGGCGCACCAGGATGCAGCCGGCCCGCACGATCTCCCCTCCGAAGCGCTTGACGCCCAGGTACTGGGGGTTGCTGTCGCGCCCGTTCCGGCTCGAGCCTCCTGCCTTCTTGTGTGCCATGGAACGCTTCCGTCTCCTGAATCAGCGCGGCGCGCTCAGGGGAGCGCCACCTCGTCGATGCGAATCTCCGTGAATCCCTGGCGGTGGCCCTGCTTCTTGCGGTAGCCCTTGCGGCGCTTGCGCTTGAAGACGATGACCTTGCGGTCCCTGCCGTGGCGGAGGACCTCGGCCTTCACGCGGGCACCATCCACGACGGGCGTGCCGACGCGGACCTCGTCCCCGCCCTGTCCGGCGAGGAGCACGCGGTCGAACGTGACCACGTCTCCCGGCTCGGCCTCGAGGCTGGGGATGCGAAGGCGCGTGCCGGGCTCGGCCCGGAACTGCTTTCCACCCGTCTGAAACACCGCGTACATACCAGTTCCCGGTGCAGGGATCGGATCCTGAGTTCTAGCCATTCAATGTCAGCCCGGGCCGGCCGGCGGTCAAGTCAGGGGGCCCGACCGGTGATGGTCCGACCCATCACCACCCCATCCGGCGCCGTCCTCAGACCGCCACGTACTTGTCCGTCACGTCCGTCTCGGCGGGTCCGGACAGGATGCGGAACTCGTCCTGGCGCATGAGGGGATCGTCCCGCAGCGCCAGGTCCAGGCGCGTCCCGTTCCGCAGCCGCGGCAGGAAGTCCGGCTCCTCCTCCAGCACCTGCAGCGCGACCTCGGGGTGGACGCGCACGACGATGCGGCGCTCCTCCTTGGTGCCGGCGGCGCGCCGGAGGCTGCGCTCGATGCGCCGGATCACCGTCGCCGGCGTGTAGAGCCGCCCGGTGCCCCCGCATACCGAGCACACCTCGGTCAGGGCCTGGAAGAGCGACGGCCTCACGCGCTGGCGCGTCATCTCGATGAGGCCGAGCTCGGAGACCTCGAACGCCTTCGTGCGCGCGCGGTCCCTGCCCAGGGCGCTGCGCAGCTCGTGCAGCACCTTGTCCCGGTTCTCCTGCGACTCCATGTCGATGAAGTCCACGACGATGATCCCGCCGACGTCCCGCAGCCGGAGCTGGCGGGCGACTTCCCGGGCCGCGTCCAGGTTGGTGCGCAGGATCGTCTGCTCCGGGTCCTTCTTGCCCTTGCCCGTGAAGCGCCCGGTGTTGACGTCGATCGAGACGAGGGCCTCGGTCGGCTCGATGATGATGTAGCCCCCGGACTTGAGGTCGACCTTGCGGCGGAAGGTCTGCTGGATCTCGTCCTCGACGCCGTACTCGTCGAAGAGCGACGCCGGTCCCTTGTGGAAGTGGATGCGATCCATGAGCTCCGGAGCGACGCCGCGCACGTAGTCGCTCACGTCGTCGTAGATCGCCTTCGAGTCCACGCGCAGGGCGTCGAACTTGTCGCTGAAGAGGTCTCGGATCACGCCGCTGACGAGCTTGGCCTCGCGGTGGACCGCCGAGGGCGGCGCGGACGAGGAGACGCGGCGCTGGATCTTCTCCCACTGGGCACGCAGGCGCCCGAACTCCTTCTCGAGCGTCTCCTTGGTGACTTCCTCGCTCACGGTCCGGATGATGATGCCGCCCCCGCCGTCGGGCACCACCTCCCTGCCCATCCGGCGCAGCTTCGCCCGCTGCTCGCGGCCCTCGATCTTCCGGCTCACGCCGACGTGGCGTGAGTGCGGCATGTAGACGAGGAACCGCCCCGGAAGGGACACCTGGGCGGAGAGGCGGGGGCCCTTCGTGCCGATCGGCTCCTTCGTGACCTGGACCAGGATCTGCTGGCCCTTCGTCACGTGGTCCTGGATGGGAGGGAACTTGCGGTTGCGGCGGTGATGGTTGCCGTTACCGTTGCCGTTGCCGTTTCCCTCTTCGTCCTCCAGGTCCTCGTCTTCGAGGTCCAGGTCCGACACGTGCAGGAACCCGGCCTTCTCCGTGCCGATGTCCACGAACGCCGCCTGGATCCCGGGCAGGACCGCGTCGACCCTCCCCAGGAAGATGTCGCCGATGATCCGCTCCCGATCGGGGCGATCGAACATCACCTCCACCAACTGACGGTCCTCGAGCAGCGCGACCCATGACTCCTGGGGCGTGGAGCTCACCAGAATCTCTCGCCTCACGACGTGCTTCTCCGCATGTCGAGCCGGTCCGGCGCTCGTCCGCCCCGGCGCAGCGTACGCGTCCCGGCCCCGCTCCCTCGGCTTCGGTGCCGACGAAGAAGCGGAGTCCGGCGGCCGCCCGCCGCTCCGGCAGTGCGGGCTCCGATCGGATCGACGGTGCGCGAGACCCACTCCGCTCGCGCGCTCCCGACCCCCATCGTCGCCATCCGACTCTCGTGAACAACGTGACGCTTCCTCCGACGCCCGGTCGGGCGAAGCGATCGTCTCGGGCAGCGCCGGTCGGCGGCCGTGGACGTGCCACGGCCGATCACCGCCGCTGCATCTCCAGTCCGGTTTCCATCAGGAACCCAGCAGAGCCCCGGTCAGGCGTCGAACGGGGCCGCGAGGCTCGCGGAGCCGAGCCGCGAACAGGGTCGACGTGCCAGCGCACACCGCCCGAGCGCTTTGAGACCCTTCAGGCGGCTCGGCGGTTCCCGATTCAGGGCTGGCCGGCGGCGCCGGCGCTCGCCGGCGCGTAGCCGACCGAGACGATATCGGCCTGAACGGCGGCCTCGGCCGCCGCGGTCGGGTAGCCGGCCGTCATGGCGCCCTCGAAGAAGGAGCCTGCGGAGCGATTGCTGTTGTCGCCGCCGATGCCCAGGATGATGGCGCCCTCCTGGTGCATCGGCCGGTAGCCGCCCCGTGTGGGCAGCGGCCCGCTGTACCACGTGGTCAGTCCGCCCGAATCGGCGTTGCCGCCCCTGATCGCGTACGTGGTCGTCCCGTTGTTCTCCACCATGGCCGTGACGAACGTGCTGGCGTTGCCCCGATTGGCGGGGTCGTTGCCGTTGCCCCCTGCGAACAGCCCGTTCTCCATGTCCACCTCGACCCAGGGCCCGGACCCCGAGCACGGCTTGAACGAGCACATGGTGCCGAAGTAGACCGCGTCCATGTGGCCGTTGCCGTTGTCGTCGTTGTTGGTCTCGGCGTTGCCGTAGTCGAAGCAGCAGTGGCCGTTGACGTGGGTGCCGCTGGTCACCATGTAGGCACCCTGCGGCTCCGATCCGGTCGCCACCGCGGTCGTGCTGTCGTCGCGGTATCCCACCCCCGGCGTCACGTAGACCCCGTACACCCTGTGCCCTCCCACCATCACCGGCAGGGCCGCCGCGTTCGCGCCCACGTCCGCTTTGCCGGCCCCGCCGGCCGGGCCGATCCTGAGGTCGTTGTGCCGCGGGGACTGGTCGTAGATCTCGGTGATCGTGCAGGTCTGCCCGGTGCAGAACGAGTCCTGGGCTGCCGCGTCCGCGTAGCCGCCCGCCTTCAGCGTGCCGATGTTCAGGGTGGCACCGTCCGACGCGCGCTTCACCTGATACAGGGGACCGTCGTAGGTCGCATACAGCGCCCGCACGGTGCTGTGGGCCGCCACGCAGGGCGTGCCGTCGGCCGCGTAGACGTCGCACGGGAGCGACGCCGCCGCTGTTCTGGGCCGGGCGGCGCAGCCGCTCAGGAGGGTGCCGAGGGCCAGCGCGGCCGCAGAGGCGAGGACCGGAGGCAGCCGCCTCCGGAGGGATCGAGTGCCGCTCGGAAGGGTCTGTGACATGCCCCATTGTGGGCGCCCCGCACCCCGGCCGTCAACGCGCAGTGTGACCGCGGGGTGTGGTCGCCCGGACCGGAACGTGCAGGCCTCGTTCATCGTCCTCTTCCCCCACGGCACCATGGAACCATGGCCTCTCCACGACACGACCTGCCGTCGCACCCCGCATTCGCCGTCGGCGAGCTCCTGCTGTTCGCGGGCGGCACCCTGGGGTTCATCTGGTGGCTCGGCCCGCTGGGCAGCATCCCGCTCGACGCGCTCTTCTTCGCCACGATGTTCGGCTTCACCGCCCTGTCGCACTACCTGCACGGCGACAGCCTCGCCGACATCGGCCTGCGGCTCGACAACGTGCGCGCGTGCACCCGTCTGGCCGCTCCCGCCACCGCCGTCCTCGCGGCCGCCGTGGTCGGCCTCGGCCTCTACCTCGGCTCCATCCGACCGGATTGGAGACACCTCGCCATCGGCCTTTCCACGTATCCGTTCTGGGCGCTCGCACAGCAGTACGCCGTCCAGAGCATCGTGCTCCTCCGCGTGCAGGACGTCGGCCTCCGGGGACGTCCCGCCGCCCTCATCACGGCCGCCCTTTTCGCGACGGCCCACATGCCCAACCCGGGCCTGGTCGTGATGGTGTTCGTCAGCGGGTGGGTCTGGTGCGAGATCTTCCAGCGGCATCCCAACCTCCTGGTCCTGGCCCTCAGCCACGGCTGGCTCGGTACCCTCGTCTTCGTGGCCTTGCCGGCGATCGTCACCGGCCGACTGCAGATCGGGCCGAACTACCTCGCCCACTTCGGATAGGGTCGGCGGCGCGAGTGACTCTGAGGATTTCGTCCCACGGGCGCACGCCGTGGTGAGAGCCGCCCCACGCAACCGTGTCCGCGGCGAGAGTCAGAGTTGCCGAGCGCTCCAAGGCTTCGTGGCCGAGAGACTCGCTGGGCTGCGTGAGTCGGTTTCGAGAGGAGAAGACCCAGACGCCGGAGGTCCGCTTCGTTCCAGCGGGCTTGGGTCTCGATGATGCTCCTCAGGGTCCCGATGCGGAACGTGTCCGAGCCATGGTGAGCAGAGACGGTGACGCGGCGACCGTCCGTGTGCTTGTAGTGACGGTGGCTACCTCGTTGGCGCACCAGCTCGAAGCCGTCGGCCCTGAGTGCGGACATGAGCTGGCGAGCTGTGATGGAGCGGACCTTCGCGTAATCCATCAGGCCACATTGACGGCGACGGCGGGCTCGTCGGACACGACGGCGGTCTCAGGGATCACCTCACCGTCTTCGATCATGTCCTCGACCACCATCTGGGCGACCTCCTGGATGTTGCGGAGGGCCTCCTCCCGGGTGGCGCCCCAGGTCGCCGCGCCGCGGGCCTCGAGGTCCGGAACGAAGGCCCGCCAGGCGTCCTCGTCCGGCTCCAGAACCACGCGCAACACGTACGACGTCATGTCGCTTCCTCCTCAGGCAGACGCGTGGATGCGGGTCCATCTCCTGCTGGTGCAAACGGGCGCGCAAGCGCTCTCCTCATCCCTTTCATGCTACCACGCCCACGGAAGCCGTCAACAACAGCACCATCCCGTCACGAGCTTGGCGAGCGCCGCGTTCCTCGGCGTGGACGCGACGCAAACCGTCGTCGAGCCCGCGGAGCCTCGTCCGCTGAGCTGCGCGCAAGCCACTCGTCCCGCGGCCGTAGAGCAGGTGGGCGACGAGCCGCACCTCCGGCTCGTCGATGCACGGCTGACGTCATTCGGCCTTGAGGATGCTGAGCGGATCCACGCGAGCAGCCTTGCGTGCCGGCAGATAGCTCGCCGCCCCGGCCACGAGCAGAAGCACGGCCGCAGCGGCGGCGAGCGACAGCGGGTCGTGCGCGGACACGTCGTACAGGAGCGAGGCGACGAAACGGCCGGCGAGGAGCGCCGCTGCGAGGCCGATCAGCGCGCCGAGCAGCGTCGTGAGCAAGCCGCTGGTCACGACCATGCGGACCAGCGCGTGCGGGTCCGCCCCGAGCGCCGCGCGGATGCCCAGCTCCCGCGAGCGCCGCTCCACGGTGTAAACCAGCACGCCATAGAGCCCCACGGCGGCCAGCAGCAGGGCGAGCAGCCCGAAGGCACTGAACGCGTCCGCGCCGAGCTCCCATGACCGGTACTGAGGATCGAGGATGGTGGTGAGCGCACGGACCGAGGGGAACGGGATGTCGGGGCCGGCCGTCATCATCGCGCGGCGCACCCGACCGACCATCGCATCCGGATCGCCGGCGGTGCGGACTTCCATCGTCAGGTCGCGGCCGACGTAGGGATCCGCCTGCATGACCTCCAGCGGCACGTACAACTCCTGTCCCGGCGGGCCCGTGACCCCGAACATGGGCGTGTTCGCCACGACGCCGATGATCCTGAAGCAGCCGTCGTCCCCCGTAGGTGAGCGGATGCATGCGCCGACGGGGCTCTTCTGCCGCCAGTAGTAGCGGGCCGCCGCCTCGTTGATGATCGCCACCCGTGCCGACGGGGTGTGCTCGTCCGCCGAGAACGGGCGACCCGCCACGAAGCGGCGTCCTGTGGCCTGGAAGAAGCCGGCACCCACAGCACGGCCCATGGGAGAGGGACTGCCCTTCGGGATGGTGCGCGCCGACGCCGGCCCGGTAGTGGGTTCGATGCCCACCCCCCATCCCATGCCGAACGGAGTGCCGATCGACAGGGCTGCAGCGGCCACGCCCGGGAGCGCACGGACGCGCCGCAGCATATCCTCGTAGCGTGCCATCGCGCCAGTCGGGGACACGCCGGCGGACGGGAAGTTGACGGAAGCGTACAGCACGTGGCTCACGTCCATGCCCAGGTCCTTGTCGCGCACGTTGCGCAGGCTGCGCACGAACAGCCCGGCACCGGCCAGCAGCACGAGCGTGAACGCCACCTGACCGACGACCAGGACTCTCTGTGTCCGGAGGCGCCCGGCCGGACCCCGGCTCCTTCCCTTGAGGACCGCATCGAGGTCCCACCGCGCGCCCAGCAGCGCGGGCGCCAGGCCGCAGAGGATGCCCGTGCCCAGGGCCGCACCCCCGGCAAACAGGAGGACGCGGAAGGACACCGCGGCGCTCACTCGCGCGACGTCGGGCATCAAGAGGTGGTGCGCGAACGACGAGATCCAGGCCATCAGCAGCACCGCAGCCACGGCGCCGCAGAGCGCGAGCATCACGCTCTCGACGAGGAGCTGCCGGGAGATCCGCCAGCGTCCGGCACCGAGCGACAGGCGCACGGCGACCTCGTGCGAGCGGGCCGCCGCGCGCGCGAGCAGCAGGTTGGCGACGTTGGCGCAGGCCACGAGCAGCACGAGGACGGAGACGAGCCCGAGCCAGAGCGAGACTCTCGCGTCGGCCGGGACGTCCGGACCGCGGCCCAGCGGCAGGGGCGCGAGCGCGATACGGACCCCACTCCAGGGGGGCACCTTCTTCGCCCACTGCGCCTGGAAGGCAGCCGTGGCCTGCTGCGCCGCGACCTGCGGGACGACGCCGGGGCGCAGGCGCACGAACGTGCGCAACCACAGGCTCGGCGCGTCCGACAGCGCGTTCGGGAACATCAGCGTGCGCGCCATGCCGATCGGCAGCCACGCGTCCACGTGCTTCAGGTCGACGCCCGTAAAATGCGGCGGCGCCACCCCGATCACCGTGCACGGCTGCGCCGCGACGTACACGGTCCTCCCCAGCACGGAGCGATCTCCGTCGAAGCGGCTCTGCCAGAGCCCGTAGCCGAGGACGACGGTCTTCGTCCCCTCCGCCCGCTCCTCGTCCGGGCGGAAGAACCGTCCCAACGCCGGATGCGTGCCCAGCGTCCGGAAGAAGCTCGCCGTGACCAGAACCGCAGCGAGGGATCGGGCGTCCGGGCCGCGGCCGATGGACGTCGTCAGAGGCCAGTAGGCGGCGACATCCTGGAACCCATGGACGTTCCGGGACCACGCCTTGTACGTGGCGTAGTTGACGGCGGGGCTGTAGCCGACGCCTCCACCGGACTGTTTGGGCCACCCGAGCTCCACCCGCAGGACCTGCTGGGGATGCACCACGTCCAGCGGCGGCTCGAACATGAGCGTGTCGACCACGCCGAACATCGTGGCGTTGACGCCGATCCCCAGCGCAAGCGTCAGGATCACGAAGACGGATGCCGCCCGATGGTGCCAAAGGCTCCGCATGCCGAGGCGCACATCCCGAAGAAGGTCGTCCAGCCATGGGCGCAGGCGTGCCCCATGCTCCGGGTGGGACGCCTCGGAGGCCTGACTCCGGAGCCCAGGAAGATGCATGCTCATCACTGCATCGCCGCGGGCCCGGCATCCAAGCTGTAGGCGAAGACGTAGACGTGCGGATAGGGAACGTTGCTGAACGCCACCCACTTCTCGTTCCCTGTGTCCATGACCCGCGGCAGGTTCCGGTTCTGGTACGCCTCCCGTCCACTCCCGAGCGTGAGCCACTCGGTCGTGACCTTCTGCACGTCCTTCGGGTCCGGGACCTCGGAGGACACGGCACCGACCTGGACGGCGAGGTAGCCGCTGTCCGGCACAACCGCCTCCAAGGCCATGTCGCTGTATCCGCCCACCATCTGATAGCCCACCCCTCGCCCCCTCAGCGTGATGCGCATCCCGTGGAAATCCGGAAGAGATGCTTCCCAGAGCAGCACACCCTTTGCCGAATAGGCTCGCACCGTGGGCAGCACGGACGATATCAGCGCGACTCGGCCGCCCCCAGGGTCACAGGCGATGCGGCCCCGTGACAGCATCAGGGCCAGCAAGTGTGGGCCCCCGTGCGGCCTGG